>CAZWCO010000168.1:0-3643 GCA_964632665.1 uncultured Lachnospiraceae bacterium
GTAGAATATACAATTGCGCCTCCCCGCCTTAGCATTTTTAAAGCGCTGTCAATTATTTTTCTTTGTCTGTTGGCACATGCGCTTACGTGTTCTGCACTCCACGCTTCTATTGCAGCCGGCTCTTTTTTAAACATTCCCTCTCCGGAGCAGGGTGCATCAATTACAATTTTATCAAAAAATCCGGGGAAATGATTTTCTAGCTGTTCAGGAGACTCATTTGTAACAATAACATTTGAAAATCCTAATCTCTCAACATTTTCACTTAAAACCTTTGCACGTTTTTGAACAATCTCGTTGGATATCAGGGCAATGTTTTTATTTCTTGCCGCTAGCTGGGTTGTTTTACCACCCGGTGCAGCGCACAAATCAAGAACAAAGTCTCCATTCTCCAAAGGAAGCATTTCTGCTACACACATAGCCGACGGCTCCTGAAAGTAGAACATACCTGCCAAGTGATAAGGATGAGTTCCTTTTATGTCTTCTCTGTTAATGTAACATCCCCACTCACACCATGGAGTTTTTTCATACTTTCCAAATTCCTTTTCAAAAAGAGCTTCGGCATTTTCTTTCGTGGGATTAATACGAATTCCTGCCACAGGCGGATGCTTGTACGAATTAAGAAAAGACTCTATATCAAAATCGGGAATTTTCTTCATTCTTTCTATAAATTCACTGGGTAAATTCATATGGTTTATTAATTCCTTTACATAATTGGTGAAAATAGTCTGAAAAATCCTTCAAGTACACGCTGTTTAATATTTCGTTTTGAATATAAAGAAGTTGTTACCTCACGGGAATTTTCCAAATCATTATTAAAAATTTTGTTGCACTCTATTGTGGTTGCAAAATCATATATAAATGCATTTGCTTCAAAGTGCAGTTGAAAGCTTCGTATATCAATGTTTGTTGTACCAATTGTAGAAATACCCTCATCCACACAAATCATTTTTGCATGAATAAAGCCGTTGTATTTATATACACGAACCCCGGCGGATAAAAGCTCGCCTATATAAGATTCAGTAGAGTAATATACATACCTTTTATCAGGAATTCCAGGAATTATAACCCTGACATCAACCCCTGATTTTGCTGCAAGCTTCAATGCACTCATAAAGCTCTGGTCAGGTATAAAGTAAGGTGTTTCAATATAGATATGGCTTTTTGCCGAATTAATCATTTTAATTATCGCGCACTTGTTAGCCTCTTCCTTCGAGTCAGGTCCACTGCATACAATTTGAATTCTTTTATTCTTTTCTGACCTCTCATTTAGCGGAAAATATCTTGCAAGACTAAGTGAAATATCTTCACCTGTTGAGAAAAGCCAGTCTAGAGAAAATGCTTTTTGCATATATTTAACGGCAGGTCCCGTAATTTTTATATGAGTATCTCTCCATGGACTGAGCCTTTTCTTGCCAAAATACTCGTCTCCAACATTTATTCCGCCCAAATATCCATGCTTACCGTCTATAACAACTATTTTTCTGTGGTTACGATGGTTAATTTTAGAGTAGGTACCAAGCTTGAACGGAAAGAAAGGATTAACAAATCCGCCCGCTTCAATTAATTTTTTAAACATAGTACGCTTTGTTGTAAAGCTTCCTATATCGTCATATAAAAGCCGTACCTTTACTCCCTCTTTTGCCTTTTCTGTAAGAAGATTAATGAGGCTGTTACCTATCTCATCATCGCGAATAATAAAATATAAAAGGTGTATAGAATCCTTTGCGCCTCTAATATCTTCAAAAAGCGCCTGGAATTTACTTTCTGCATCTGTAAATATTTCCACATCGTTTCCGTCTGTAAGAACGCTGTTATTAGAGTTCAAAAGATATGCCATTATATCGGAATACGGAAGAAATTTATATTCTTTTAGCTTTTGCTTTTCATCCTCTACCGACATTTTTTCTGACAAATCCATGTTCATTGCCCACCGAAGCGCATACTTTTTGGCAGTCTTTCTTTTTAAGCCTGTACCAAACACAAGGAAGAACACATAACCCAGCACAGGAACAGTTGTAAACCCAAAAAGCCATGCAAGGCTGACAACCGGGTCGCGTCTTTCAAAGCATACCAGGATAATCATTGTTATGAAGTTTAAGATATAGATTAAAAATACTATGTCTAAGATTGACAATTCATACACCTCATCAAAGGTTATTTAATTTAAATTTTAAGAAGTTCACCGGCTATTACATCAGCCATGATTTTGTGACCGGCGTCGTTTGGATGAAGTCCGTCCGGGACAAGAGTTACATCATAAGGATCCAACGGATTTATTCCAAACAGGTCTATAACAGAAATGTTTCGCATTTTACATATTTTTATAATAGCATTTGCATAATCTTCTAAAATCTTTAATTCAGGATTTGAAGGATTTGTTTCTTTCACTCTATGAAGAGGCGTCATAAAAATTATCTTTGTTTTTGGAAAATCTTGTTCTAACTTATTAATAAGCGAATTTATTCCGCCGCAAAAAGTATATATATCCTCGCTATTCAACTCCCCTAAAAAAGAATCTCCGTGAGCGTAATCATTTGTACCTCCAAATACTAGGATTACATCTGCACTACGCTCCATGATTTCGCTTCGAAGACCAAAATATAAATCATTTCTTGGACATTCTTCTGAAGATTTGTTTTGGCGTGCAATCCTTGTTCCGCTTACACCATAATTGTATGCGTGCTTTAAATTGTATTTTTCTTTAATTATCTGATGATACACATTTTTAGGGTCAACTACCCCATAACCTTCTGTAATGCTGTCACCGAGAAAATTAATTGTTAAGCCATTTAATTCCATATCAATATTCCCCTTCGAAATATAGTAAAATACTATTTTATTATATATTATGGTCACATTTTTGTCAATAAAAGCAATTTAATCGTAAAGCATTTTTAATCTTTGATATTTCATTGAAATTTATAAATATAAGGGGTATTTTAAGCTTCCATAACTTGACATAATGCGACAATTATGCTATGATTAAATAAATTATTTGAGGAGGTTTTTTCTGATGAAAAAATTTTTTGGGGAATTTAAAGAATTTGCAATTAAGGGCAACATGCTCGATCTTGCAGTTGGTGTTATTGTAGGTGCTGCTTTTAATGCAGTTGTTAAATCAATAGTAAATGATATATTTACTCCAATAATAGGAATGTTACTTGGTGGCCTTGATTTTTCAAGCCTATGTGTAAAAATCGGCAATGCAGCTGTCAACTACGGCGCATTTATACAGAACATAATAAACTTCTTAATTACTGCATTCTCATTATTCCTGGTTGTAAAGACAATGAACAGATTTAAAAAGGCAGAAGAAGAAAAAGAGGAAAAAGCACCAGAAAAGTCAGAGGAAGTAAAGTTACTTGAAGAAATCCGTGATGCACTAAAATCAAATAAATAAGAGTTTACAGGGCTGTAATCTGTTACAAAACACTTTTTACAGCCCTCTTTATATTACTAATTGTGCAAAAACAATATTGATAAAGACTTTTTAAAATAAAGAATAGTAAAAATCAACAGTTTAACATTTTTATGAAAAAATATGTTGACTTTTTTCTTGTTTTGGTGTATAATACTAAATGTTGTTACGGCGGTATAGCTCAGTTGGCTAGAGCACACGGTTCATACCCGTGGTGTCAGTGGT
>CAZWCO010000169.1:0-3601 GCA_964632665.1 uncultured Lachnospiraceae bacterium
TTAAATTTTGTAAATTATGTGATAAAATAAACTCAAGAAATTTTGAAAGGACAACTTATATATGAAAAAAGTATTACTTCTGCTATCACTTACATTTCTGATGCTTTCTGTGGCAACTGTAAACGCAAGCGAAAGTACCACATTAAACAAAGTGGAAATTGTTCTTGATGTAAACACCTCCCCCGGATATGAAGGATTTACCATTCAAGGAAAACTTTCAGACGGAACAAAAACCTATAATGCAAGCACATCAGCTACTTATGACGAAAACACAGCTTCATTAATATTTAATGTTGACAGCTACTTACCCGGCAAAAAGTTTAATTTCACTTTAACTTCAGGTGCAGCCGCAGTTCAATACTATTCAAACTTTTACAGCAAGGGTACACAAATAGAGCTCCAGACATACGTGCATCTTGTTGAAGATGTACCAACACCGGTAAGCACGTTTCACATGCACGCTGCAATAGAAAATGATATGCCCATAAAACTTTTTGAGGAGTATGTTCCCTATTCTGTCAGCCTTGCACCAAAATATTATGACGGAATGATTTACGTTCCGGCTTCCGAGGGCGCAAAAGCCATGGGAGTTTCCAATATCGAATATGATGCAAAGACAGGAAAGCTTGTTTATAAAATTTTAAAAAAAGAACTAATTTTAAATGTTGGCTCTAAAGATGTTCAAGCATTTAACGAAGTATTTACAATGGATGGACCGGTAATTACAGTAAATGAATTCCCATACATTCCACTTGAATCCTTTGCAAAGCTTGTAGAAGCCGATTTACTTATTCAGGATGAAGGTACACATGTTAATGCAGCAATATGGTTTTCGGATGTTGTAACACGCGAAGTTAACAACGAAAAAGAAAATGAATATATAAATACTCTTGACATTGCAAGTGACACAGACTACTTAATATGGGTTAAAAAGAGCGATTATACAGTAAGAGTATATAAGGGCTCAACAAATAACTGGAACATGGTAAACGCCTTGACATGCTCGGTAGGCAAACACTATACACCTACTTGTACTGGTACATTTAAATATTATTCCAAAGAATCCCGCTGGACATATTCATCATATTATGTAGGTCCTATAATGAGGTTCAACGGCGGATACGCAATTCATACAACCTTAATAAGATATGACGGCACACCTTACGATGACAGAGTAGGAATGAATCTTTCACATGGATGTGTCAGACTCCAGCCAAAAGATATGGAATGGCTTATAAACCTTATTCCTCTTTATACAACTATTTACATAACAGATTATTAATAAAAAGGCGATGTAAATTTTTACACCGCCTTTAATTTTAAAATAAGTTATTTAATAAATGAGAGCTATCAAGTGCTTCTTCAACGCCGTTTACAATAGCAACTGCAGAGCTGATTTATACATTAGCTTTCCATTCATCAATATGCTGTTTGATAAATTCATCATCGCTAAGATAACAATACATATCCTGAATTCTATTTAATTCATCGAGTTGTCCTTCAGATAATGTTTCGTCAGGATTTAAACAATATATATTTTTCATAAGTCCTTGTCTGCGGAGAATTTCGTGCAATCCTGCGATACATCCATTGAAATTATGAGCAGTATCAAAAAATGCACTGTTAGTATCTGTGACTTCTGCTGCAAGTGTCAGCATTTCTGCAGAAATTAAACCACTTTTCTTTTCAACTTGTGTTTTCTCAAAAATCTCAACAGCCTTTTTAGTCCATACAGACCAATGACCAAGCAAACCTCCGTCAAAACCTTTAATAATTGTTTTACCATCTTTTTCAAATTTATACTGTGTTAATAAATCAATAACTATATTATCATCATTGCCGGTATAAAGGGTTATATCATTGCATCTTTCTGACATTGCAGCAGCTCTTACAACATCAAGTGTTGTGTATCTGTTAAAGGAAGCACACTTGATTGCGACAACATTTTCAATTTCACAAACGCTTTCCCAGTAATTGTACGTAAACTGTCTGCCGCCACAAGCTGTCTGTAAATAAAAACCAATTACAGGCATTATAGCCGCAACAGCCTTTGTACGCTCAATCATATAATCTTCGCTCATATCATTAAGTCCACCGGGACTTAATAATACAGCATCAAAACCATATTGTTTTGCAAGCTCTGCTTCTTTTACTGCCTGCTCTATTTTTCCACAAACACCCGCCACTTTAACAATGACAGTATCGTTCTGTTTTTCAAACTTATCTATTTCATCGGATACTATTTTAAGTACCGGCTCAAAAAGATTGATTTCAGGTTTTCTTATTTCAAACTGTGTTGTATGTACTGCTGTTGCAATTCCACCAACTCCGCAATTTAAGTAATAATTCATAAGAAGGCGCTGACCTTTTTCATCAAAGCATCTATTTTCATCAAGTGCAAGTGGTGTTGCCGGAATAACTGTTCCTCTTTTTAATTTATTTAATGCAATTTCGTGTCTGTTCATTAATAGCTACCTTTCCTTTCTTCAAAATGAGTAGGCTTATCCAAAGTTCTGCCACCGTCTTTTATATATTCAGCCTGCCAACGAATAAGTGTTTTAACAGAAACTGACGGATAACCAAAGGTTTCCATTGCAAGGGATGCATCATTGAGATAAGCATCATTACCCGGTTCACCTTCAAATATAGGTTCTTTACCAAGAAACTCTCCAAGTTCCATAGCTGCCTTTTTAATCGAAACCGTTTCGGGACCTGTTACATTCATAATCTTTACAGGAGCTTCAGCATGCAATAAGCCACGGATTGCAATTTCATTTGCACTGCCTTGCCATATAAAGTTAAAGCAAGGTGTTGAAAGGCTGATTGGTTCACCTTTAAGAATTTTATTTGCTACATCAAATAAAACACCATATCTCAAATCAACTGCAAAATTAAGTCTGTATATGAATATTTTTGTACCAAATGTATTAGCTGCATATTCAAAAGCACGTTCTCTCGCAAGACAGCTCATTGTATATTCACCGATAGGACCAATTTTATCTGTTTCTCTGCAACCACCCTCTGAAAGCTTAACAATCGGATAAATGTTTCCTGAAGAAAATACTACTATTTTAGAGTTTTTAAACTTATCAGCCACAAATGCAGGAAGTGTTGAATTCATCGCCCAAGTCTGCCATTCGTTTCCGTCTGTTCCAAACTTTTTTCCCGCCATATATATCACATTTTCAACTTCTTCAAGGGAATAGAGCTTTTCTTTGTCAAGTAAATCTATTGCTATAACTTCGATATCATTGTCAAGCATAAACTGAGTTGCAATTTTATCACTTCCTCTTGATACAGCTATAACCCTCTTGTCAATTCCGGCTTTCTTTATGGCGTTTTTACAAAGAACACAAAGTGTCGGTCCCATTTTACCACCTGCACCAAGTACCATAATGTCACCTTTAATTTTTTTTACATCTTCAACAAGTGCATTTGAAGGAGTTGTTAAAAGCTCGTTTAATTTTTCCTCTGTCCACATATTTTATCAATCCTTTCCGTTTATTTTCCATATCACAATTTCTGTAAAAAACTACTGAACACATTCTGCATTTTCAAATGCTTTTATAACTACTTTTAATGGATGTAGTTCAGTTTCTAA
>CAZWCO010000170.1:0-3554 GCA_964632665.1 uncultured Lachnospiraceae bacterium
CCACCGTTCCCGTAGGCGAGGACTATGTCCTGGAGCTGTTCCGCGGTCCCACCTGTGCCTTTAAGGACGTGGCGCTGTCCATTCTCCCCCACCTTCTGGTGGAAAGCCGCCGGAAGAAGGGGGTAAAGGACGATATCGTCATCCTCACTGCCACCAGCGGTGACACGGGAAAGGCAGCCCTCCAGGGCTTTCAGGATGTGGAAGGTACCAAGATCCTGGTCTTCTACCCCCATGGCGGTGTCAGCCGCGTACAGAGAGCGCAAATGGTCACCCAGCGCGGGGAGAACACCTTCGTCTCCGCCATCGAAGGCAACTTCGACGATGCCCAAACCGGCGTGAAGAATATCTTCTCCGAATTTGCAAAGAATCACACCATGGACGGCACCGGCGCAAGGCTCTCCAGTGCCAACTCCATCAACATCGGCAGACTTGCCCCTCAGATCGTTTATTATTTCAAAGCCTACGGAGACCTTCTCTCCATGGGCAGGATCGCCTGGGGCGACAAGGTGGACTTCGTAGTTCCCACAGGCAATTTCGGCGATATTTTAGCAGGCTACTTTGCCCTTCTTCTGGGTCTTCCCGTAGGGAAACTGGTCTGCGCCTCCAATGCCAACAATGTCCTGACTGATTTCATCCGCACCGGAACATACGACAAGCGCCGTCCCTTCTATCTCACTTTCTCTCCTTCCATGGATATTCTGGTTTCCAGTAATCTGGAACGCCTTCTCTTTATGCTCTCAGGCGGTGACGATACCGCGGTGGCAGGCTGGATGCAGGCACTGAATACCGAGGGGGTATATCAAGTGCCCGAGGCACTGCTTAAAAAACTGCAAAAACAATTCTCCGGCTACGACTGTAACGACGAAAAAGCCGCCCGCGTCCTTGGGGAGACCTATCAGAAGACCGGGTATCTGTGCGACCCTCATACCGCCGTTGCCATGAGCGCTGCACAGGATTATAAGAAGGAAGAGGGCACCGAGAATCCCGTGGTGGTGCTCGCTACCGCTTCCCCCTTTAAGTTCTCCCGTCCCGTGCTTGCCGCCATCGGCGAGGATGCCGAAGGGGACGAATTTGACCTGCTCCGTCGTCTGTCGGAGAAAACAGGTCTTCCCATCCCGAGCAGCCTTGCGGAATTGGAGACCCTTCCCAAGCGCCACAAGAGCGTCATTGCAAAGGACGCTATGCCCGATTTCGTCCTGCAAAAGATCCGCGGATAAAAGACATATCACGAAAATAAAAATGCGATGAAAGAAGCTTCTTTCATCGCATTTTTCTATGATTCGGAGTGTTTTGAAAAAAGTTGGGAAATTCAAAAGCCTTTTGTAGGGAAATCAAAATGGATTTTCACATTTTCTGCTCTATGACAAAGCTCTCCTACTTCCGATTCTCTCTTTGATATTCCTTGGGAGTTCTGCCGAAATGTCGTTTAAACAGCTTGGAAAAATACTGCACGTCCAAAATTCCGCAGTGCAGTGCCACGGCCTGGATCTGAAGCGAGGTGGAGCGAAAGAGTTTTGCCGCAAGCGCCATCCGCTTTTCGTTGACATACTCCGTGACCGTTTTTCCCGTTTCCCTCTTGAAAAGGGCAGACAGATAAGAGGCATTCATATTTTGCCTGGCGGCAAGAGCAGAAAGAGACAGATCTTCGGAGAGGGAATCATCGATCATCATCACGACCCGCCTGACAGGCGGCGAATATCGCCCGGCGGCGTGCTTCTGCACCAAACGGCAATAATCGTGGTACATTCCGTCCATCAGCTCGTGGAGCGCGGGAAGATCGGGCACCTGCTCAATCTTTACCGCAAAGGAGGTCGAAAGCCGGTCAATGTAAAGAGGATGGACACCGCCTTGTTCCACAGCCTTTCTCAGAAGAGTGTTCATAACGATGCTGAAATTTTTCAGATTCCGCAGGGGATCGTCCAGCCGCTTTTCAAAGGGAAAGGTAGCAAAATCCGCAAGCAAGTCCTTTACCTTGTGAAGATCCCCCATGGAAACTGCGCTCAGGAGGGCGTTTTCCATATCGTACCGTTCCTCCATAATCTTCATCCCCAAAACCGTCTCTCGAAGGTCCGGATTATCCTCCGGCAAAGGAGAAGCAAGATCAGAAGCGTCACTGATATCCTCCACCTCGAAGCCGCTGCCGAAAAGAAGCCCGGCAAAGGCATCCACCATGGCAAACAGGTGACTGTTTTCCGCAAGAATGGTAATACTATCAAAAAAACGCTCCAACATTCTTTGTCTTCCCGGCGCAAGAGAAAAACGCTCTCCGATCTCCATCATTTCTTCCGCCTCGGGACGGTGAAACAGATAGGGACCGATGCACAGCACCGTTCGCCTTCCCGGCGAAGGCAAAAGCAAAAACAAATAATGGATCCCGAAGGAGGCCTGAAGGCGGTAAACGGTTCCCGGCTGCAGACGGCACATCAAAAGATCCTCCACTTCCCCTCGCTTCCCCAAAAAATGGAGCTTGAAATTTTCATCCAAAAAATCATCCAATCCCTTCTCGGGGTCCACCACCGAAACCGGCACCCTACTCTTTCGGAAGGTCTCGCACAACAGCTTCAATTCTCCGTCATATACCACATTTCTCGCCCCCTTTTATTGGTTAAAATATCCAATAATTATTCCGTTTCTCTTCCATTATAAGGTAAATATGCATTAAAATCAAGGTGAATTTTGCCAAGATTATAAAAAATATACAAAACAGAACAAAAATATTACTCACTATCCCGGGGAATTCTTTTTATAATAGAGACAAGCAGATGTCCCTTATAATATTATTGTTACAGGAGGCTTTGTTTCAAATGGCAAAAGAGAAAAAAACAATTCAAAACGGCCCCCGCCGTTTTGGCATCCGAGACTGTCTGGCATACGCCGCGGGTGATCTTGGATGTAATATGAGCTTTGCCCTGAAGGGCACCATGTCCATCTTCTGGACCCAGTTTATGGGAATGGATCTGTGGTATGCGCTTCTCCTCATCGTGGTTCAGGTATGGGACGCCATCAACGATCCGCTGATCGGCTCCATCATCGACGCCGACAAGCACAAATACAAGAGAAATAAATTTCTCTCCTATATCTGGGCAGGGTCCCTCGGTCTGATCGTAGGCGGTGCCTGCTGTTTTCTCCCCTTCCCAAATGCATCCACCTGGGCAAAAGCGATCATCTTCATCGCAGGTTACGTGGTTTGGGATGCCTTCTACACGGTGGCAAATGTCCCCTACGGCTCCCTGCTCTCTTTGATCTCGGGTGATGTCAAGGATCGCGCTTCCCTTTCCGCATGGCGCTCCGTCGGCTCCATCTTCGGAAATATGCTCCCTATGGTCATTCTTCCCTTCATCATTTACGATGATAACAACGATCTCATCGGCGAGAGAGTCTTCATCGCCGCTCTGATCATGGGCGCTCTGGGCTTTCTCTGCTTCCAGTTTATGATCCGCAATACCGAGATCCGCGTGGATACGGAAAGCTCCGTGAAGGAAGAACAGCCCAAATTCAATATCCTCAAGGCATTTGTAGCCTTTATCAAAAACCGTCCCGCCGTGGGCGCTACC
>CAZWCO010000171.1:0-3535 GCA_964632665.1 uncultured Lachnospiraceae bacterium
GCTATTCCCGCTGTGTGGATGCTTTGGAAATTCTGGGTAATGTGGATATCTCTCTGATCGCTTTTACCGGCCATTCCCGGGGTGGCAAGACCGCTATGCTGGCGGGTGTGCGGGATGAGCGTGCCGCCATCGTCAACCCCAATGAAGCTTGTGCCGGCGGTTGCAGCTGCTACCGTATTGATATTAAGGCGATTACGGAAGATGGTGAGGAGAAGGTGAGTGAACCTATTTCAAACATCTTCAACCGTTTTCCCACCTGGATGGGCAAAGACTTGAAACCCTATATCGGCAGGGAAGGGGCGCTGCCCTTCGATACACATGATCTGAAGGCCATGGTTGCCCCCAGAGTGCTGCTTGTTGGCGAGGCCGCCAGCGATATATGGGCAGGCCCTGTGGGTTCCTGGCAGACCAGTGAGGCCGCCAGAGAGGTATACAAGTTCCTTGGCTGCGAAAATAACCTGCTGTGGTATTTCCGTAGAGGCTATCACTACCATAAGATCGAGGATATTGCCCAGCTGGTGAATGTGATCAAACATCTGCAAAAGGGCGTGCCGCTGAACGATAACTACTATAAACTGCCCTTCCGACCCATGGAAAAGGCCTACGATTGGAAGTGCCCGCTTTAACATAAGAATGGTGGTGTGTGGCGTTGGATAAGATCAAAATTTCTCCTGCCGGATGGCTTCGGGCATATTTGAATACCCAGATGCATGGTCTTACCGGTCATATCGAAAAGGCCGGCTTTCCCTATGATCGCAAGTTTTGGGGCGCAAGCGAGCTGCCTGTGTACAATTGTACCGTTTGGTGGCCCTTTGAGCGAACGGCCTACCACATCGACGGCTATGTTCGTGCTGCCACATTGCTTCGAAACGGAGCACAGCTGGCCAAGGCACGCCGTTTGATCTATTCAGTGCTGGAAAGTGGGGATGCAGACGGCTATTTGGGGCCTGCGGAGCTGAAGATGCCTTGCCGATGCTATCGCTGGCCTCATGTGGTGTTCTTTCGCGCCTGTCTTGCGCTTTATGCGTATAATGGCGACGGGCGGATCGTGGAGGCATTGACCCGGCATTATCTCGGTTGTCCCACGGATCACGGTGACTACAGGAATGCGCTGAACATAGAGATCATGCTTGCTCTGTATGCCATCAACCGTGACAGGCGGTTGCTGGATATGGCGGTCGAGACCTACGAAAAGGCAGATGTTGAAGGGTTGCTTGGGTTCGGCAGCGACCCGTTGGCACCCCTGCACATTCACGGTGTGACCTTCAACGAATTTGCCAAGCTGGGCGCGCTTTTGTATCGGCACACCGGTAACGAACGTTATCTGCGCTGCAGCGTTGATGCTTACCAAAAGGCTGCCGCCTTATGTTCGCTTCCCGGCGGCTGTGTTTCCTCCGATGAGTTTTTGCGCGGGAATAGCTACGATGCGTGTTACGAGACCTGCGACATTGCGGATCTCACATGGTCCATGCACTATTTGGCTGAGATCACCGATGACGGAAGCTATTGGGATCGGATCGAGCGGTGTGTATTTAATTCCGGCATTGGTTCGGTGCTGGAGGATTTTAAAGCGCTACAGTATTTTTCCTGTGCCAATCAGCTGGTTTTGAACGGCACCTCGTCCCATGCCTATTATCAAGCCGGAAACGGTGCCATGCGCTATGCGACCATGCCCTTTACGGCCTGCTGTACCGGCAATGTGAACCGGATCATGCCCAACTTTATCCACAGCCTGTGGCAGCAAACCGGTGATGTGGTTACGGCACAGATGTATGGCCCCAGCCGCTGTGAAGGCAGCGCCGGGGGAGAGGGATACTCCATCCGGGAGGAAACTGCCTATCCCTTTGACCTGTCCTCTGTTTTTCATGTTACCGCGAAAAAGCCCTTTACCCTACGGCTGCGCATCCCTGGCTGGTGCAAAGGCTTTCATATGAAGGGTGCGACCTACCGCGTACAGGGGGACTATGCTGTCGTTGCCATCACAGGCAATGTAAAGCTGGAGCTGTTGCTGGAGGCGGACATTTGCCGGCTTACCAGCGGCGCAGGTGTGTATTATACCCGTGGTCCGCTGGTTTACAGCTTGGGCATGAAGGGAAAACGCACTCCTTCGGACGATTGTGCCTTCCCGGACTATAGCATTTGTCCCGACAAGCCATGGAATTACGCCGTGGTGGGCTCCGGCGCACCCGAGTTCCTGCCGGGCAGGGCTGCGTGCTGGGATCTGGACTGCGACCTTCCTTCCATTGCGGTGGATGCCCGTTTGGTTCAAAGCTGGAAGCTTACGACGGTGGATTCCATCATTTCCCACAAGTATGATGCCTTTGAAAAAACGGGTTCGTTTACCCAATTGCCGCCGCTGCCGGAGCTTTCGCAGGCGCAGCTTTCCGACGAGGTGTACCGTATCAGACTTTATCCCTATGGCGCCTGTAAGGTGCGCATGACGGTGCTGCCTCAGCTTTGATCATATACGATACGCTCCCCAAGCCCAGGTGCTTGGGGAGCGTTGATCATTCGATGGTAACGGTCTGACCGGGCTTGACCTCGTATGTTTTCCCACGGAATGTGGTAAACCAGACGGACCGCAGGCTGGGGTTGTAGACATTACTTCCGTCGGCGGAGGTTTCAAGAGCATTGAAGTCGGCCCAGGCCTGATAGATCTCCATATTTGTGGCGTACCAGATATCATCATGTCCTTTCACTTTTTCAAGGAATTCCTCGATGACATTCCAGTTGTTTGCTTCCTCAAATTCGTAAGTATGTCCCCAAAGGTAAAACATTTTGGGTTCACGCTTGGGATCCATGTCCAGGAAACTGTTGCAAAGCTCCATCAGTCGCGGATTCTTGTGGTGACAGGTGGCAGGAAGACGAAGCCACTCATCTTTCGATGCAGGCAAATTAAACTTTTCAGTGGATACGGTTGTACGAGCAAAATATACACCGCAAAGATCGAGGATCTGGCAAACAGTATCGCTGGTGGGGCCGTAGGGGTAAGCCATTCCGTGGATCTGACGGCCGAACAAGGCTTCCAGACCGCGACGGTCATCCACAATCTCACAGGAGACAGCTGCACTGTCCATATTGGGCAGGAAGGTATGGTTGTAGCCGTGGATCGCAACCTCGCACACGTCTTCGGTATAGGTGTTGAAGCATTGCGATGCGGTCATGCGGCGGTGGATTCTACCTTCTGGATGCACTTTTCCTTCGGGGGAGAAACACCCGGAATTGATATTAAATGTGCATTTGATGCCGGCGGCGCGAAGCATTTCAACCATCGTGATATCCTGTTCTACACCGTCGTCATAGCTGAGCGTTAAGGCTTTTGCTTTTCCACCGGGGAATCGGAGAAATTTTTCGGTTCTGATTGACATGAGGACCATCCTTCCTGTAATTTATTGACTTCTAATACAGATAGTTTTTTATCTTTGACCGTAAATCGTATATCATAGCCTGCAAACGGAACACCGTATATTCGATTTGGGTTACGCTGATAAGAGGGGCGGGGGTCGTGGCTCAGGACGCCGATGGCGGCCTCCTG
>CAZWCO010000172.1:0-3478 GCA_964632665.1 uncultured Lachnospiraceae bacterium
ATTATACCACAAGGAGTTCAGGATCTCAATTTTCATTTAACTTAACAAAACGAAATTAAAATAAGGGAGTATTTATATGAATCCTTTAGCGGACAAAATTCGTCCACAAACTCTTGATGACGTATTTGGTCAGGAGCATTTAATTGGAGAAGGAAAAATATTAAGAAACATAATAGAAAAAAATGAAACCCCGAATATGATTTTTTACGGTCCATCAGGAGTGGGAAAAACAACTGTTGCAAATATAATTGCCAACAATACAGGAAAAGAAATATACAGGCTTAATGCAACAACTGCATCAGTATCAGATATACGTGATATCGTTCGGTCTCTTGATGGGTTTAATGGTATGAACGGCGTTCTTTTATATTTAGACGAAATCCAACATTTTAATAAAAAACAACAGCAGTCATTGCTTGAGTTCATGGAAAACGGTAAAATAACTGTTATTGCAAGCACAACAGAAAACCCTTATTTTTACATATATAACGCAGTTCTTTCTCGAAGCGTTGTGTTTGAGTTTAAGCCGCTTAATGCAAGTGCAATTGAAAGTGCTGTAAGAAGAGGAATAAAATGCTTAGCTGAAAGCGAATATCCGGGTATGACTGTTTCCAATGAGGCAATAAAGCATATTAGTCATACTGCCGGGGGAGATGTACGAAAGGCACTGAACGCTCTTGAAATAAGCGTTTTGTCCTGTGTACCTGACAAAAATGGAGTTATTTCAATTGATTTAGAAGCTGCGGAACAAGCGACTCAAAAAAAATCAATGAGATACGACAGGGACGGAGACAGTCACTATGATATTTTGAGTGCGTTTCAAAAGTCAATGCGTGGTTCAGATCCTGATGCCGCGGTACATTACCTTGCAAGACTGCTTGACGGTGGAGATATGCAAAGCGCTATACGAAGAATGCTTGTATGTGCATCGGAGGATGTAGGACTTGCATACCCAACGGCATTGACAGTTGCCAAGGCAGCTGCAGACAGTGCACTCATGTTAGGAATGCCCGAAGCCAGAATTCCTCTTGCTCAGGCTGTTATTATGATTGCTACTGCACCTAAGTCAAATTCTGCCGTTAATGCTATTGACTCGGCAATGAATGATTTATCAAATATGGATGTTGGTGATATACCTGATACGTTAAAGGATGCACATTATGGCGGTGCAGAAAAGCTTGGGCGTGGCAGTGATTATAAATATCCTCATGCTTTTGAAAATCACTATGTAAAACAACAATATTTACCTGATAATATTAAAGACAGGGTATATTATGAATTTGGCGAAAATAAGACAGAAAAAGCAGCAAAACAATACTGGGATAATATCAAAAAATAATGCTGTAAATGAAAGGACAATTAATATTTTATGGAAACATTAAATTTACCTGTTGCTGTTTTAAGAGGAATGGTTGCATTTCCTCATACAGATATTTCTTTTGATGCAGGACGCAAAGAAACAATTGCAGCGATTAATGAGGCAATCAAAGGCGATAAAAGGTTATTTCTTACCTCTCAAAAGGACATTGATGATGATACAGTTAACGAAAACGCAGGATATTCTGTTGGTGTTATTGGGACAATAATCCAGTCTATGAAGCTTCCGGGAGGTATAACGAGGGTTATTGTACATTGTACTGAGCGTGCAGAAATCTTATCTTGTAGCCTTAACAAATATCTTAGAGCGGAAATTATGCCTGTTTCAGAAACAACAGGATCTGATGATATTAAAATTTCAGCTTTAATAAGAGAATTAAAGCTGAAATTTCAGGATTATTTTGCTGTTGATAACAGACTAAGCCCTGATATTTACATGTGGGTTTTAGCTAAAACAAAAGCATCTCATATATGCGATGCTGTGGCAGCAAATGTGTCACTATCAGTAGAAAAGAAGCAGCAATTACTTGAAATATATAATGTGGAAGAGCGAATTAATCAACTTCTGATAGATATTTTAAATGAGATCGAGGTTATATCCGTTCAAACAAAAATAGATAAAGAAGTCAAAAAGCAAATGGATAAAAATCAAAAGGATTATTATCTTCGCGAAAAAATGAAAGCCATCGAAAAAGAACTAGGCGATGAGGACGGATATACAGAAGAGCTTGCTGAATACAGACAAAAAATATATGAATGTGGATTTTCCCGGGAGAACGAAAACAAACTGTTAAAAGAAGTAGAAAGACTTTCTAAAACAGGTGCAATGAGCGCAGAGGGTGGTGTAATACGTACATATCTTGATACTGTGCTTGGTCTTCCATGGAAAAAGAAAACAGAGGAAAATCTTGATTTGACAAATGCATCAAAAATATTAAACGAAGATCATTATGGGCTTGACAGGGTAAAAGAAAGTGTTTTGTTAAACCTTGCTGTTCGTAATTTTAACGCTCGTGGCTCAAATATTATTTGTCTTGTAGGCCCTCCGGGAGTCGGAAAAACATCCATAGTACGCTCTATTGCGAAAGCTGTTGGTAGAAAATATGTTCGAGTATCACTTGGAGGAGTACATGACGAGGCAGATATACGTGGACATAGAAAAACTTACATTGGTGCCATGCCAGGAAGAATTATGAATGCAATTAGTCAGGCGAGTTCAAAAAATGCACTTATTTTGCTTGATGAAATTGATAAGGTAGGGAGCGATTACAGAGGAGATCCTTCTGCAGCACTTCTGGAAGTTCTTGACAGCGAACAAAACTTTTCTTTCAGAGACCACTATATAGAAATTCCTTTTGATTTATCAGACGTAATGTTTATAACAACAGCAAATACTCTTGATACCATTTCAAAGCCCCTTCTTGACAGAATGGATATTATTGAAATTTCCGGATATACAAGAGAAGAGAAATTTGAGATTGCTAAAAGACACCTGTTTGAAAAAGCTCTTGTTAAAACAGGAATGAAAGGCAAAAGAGTTTCTATCGATAACGCTGCCATATATGAAATAATAGACTATTATACAAGAGAATCCGGCGTAAGACGTCTGGAACAGCTGTTTATAAAAATGCTTTCTAAAGCAGCAGCTATGTATATCACAGAAGACAGAAAGTCTATGAAGATTACAAAAAAATCTGTTGAGACACTACTTGGCAAAAGAAAATTTTTATATGATACAAAAAGTGAAAAGGACGAGATTGGTGTTGTTAAAGGTCTTGCATGGACTGCAGTTGGAGGAGATACATTATCAATAGAAGTAAATATAATGGAGGGAACAGGTAAGACAGAGCTTACGGGTAAGCTGGGTGATGTAATGCGCGAATCTGCTCTTGCAGCAATCAGCTATCTAAGGTCTGTCAGCAAAAAATATGATATCCCTAAATTCTATAAAACAAAAGATATTCATATTCATGTACCGGAGGGTGCTGTACCAAAAGACGGGCCATCTGCCGGAATTACTATTGCAACTGCCGTTTATTCTGCTCTTACAGGTAAATCTGTGAAGAGTAACGTTGCGATGACAGGAGAAATAACTCTTCGT
>CAZWCO010000173.1:0-3440 GCA_964632665.1 uncultured Lachnospiraceae bacterium
ACATGGCACAATAGCTGTTATATCAGATGGGAACCTTGTTGAGATAACGACTATGCGTGTAGATGGGGAATACAAGGATAACAGACATCCTCAAAATGTCAGCTTCACAAGGTCCATAGAGGAGGATTTGCGCCGCAGGGATTTTACGATAAATGCAATAGCAGTATCTCGAAGCGGCAAGGTCGTAGACCTTTTTAACGGTATAGATGATATAAAAAACAAAGTAATAAAAGCTGTTGGAAACCCGATGCAAAGGTTTAGTGAGGATGCACTAAGGATTATGCGCTGTATAAGATTTGCGTCTGTGTTGGGATTTGATATTGAAGTGGAAACGGATAATGCGGCACGAAGTCTTGCGCATACTCTCGCATGTGTTTCCAGGGAACGAATTTTTACAGAGCTTTCCAAGCTTATATGTGGCAAAAACGTATCTGGAATTCTTATTGAATATAGCGATATATTATGCTCTGTTATTCCTGAAATCAAGTCTATGATAGGCTTTGACCAAAAAAACATACACCATGCCTTTGATGTGTATACCCACAGCGTATACGCTGTAGAAAATTGCCCTGTAGACCTTCCACTGCGACTTGCGGCACTGTTTCATGATATAGGAAAGCCGGATTGCTTTTTTATGGGCGAGGACAGTCAGGGACACTTTTACGGTCATGCCGCAAGAAGCGCAGAGCTTGCAGAGGAGATACTAAAATCTCTTAAAGTCTCAAAAAGCTTGAAAAGCCTTGTTACAGAGCTTATTAAAATTCATGACAGAGATGTGGTAAACACTTCAAAAGCACTTAGAAAGCTATGGAATAATATATCACCGGAAGCGGCAGAAAGGATATTTTCTTTAAAGATAGCGGACACTCTTGCTCTTGCACCCGAGTATCATAAAAGAACAGAGTACCTTTTTGAAACTCAGGAAGCATTTAAAAAAATAAAATCAGCCACTTCTCAAATCAGAGAAAACACTCTGGCACTTAGTGGCAGAGATTTGATGGAACTTGGAGTAAAAGACGGAAAAGAAATTGGCAAAATAAAAAAACAGCTTGTTGAAGCTGTTATTAACGGAGAGACAGACAATAAGAAAGAAAACCTTTTAAGATACATGAAAGAAAAAAATTGGTGGTCGTGACCACCAATTTTTTATGAATATGAAACTATCTTATGATTAAGACTGAAAAAATCAATATTTGCGTCAAAATACAAATGTGAAATTCCTCTGCCTTTTTTCATTTCTCCGTTTTCAAAGCTGTTAAAGCTGTCCCATGTGGTATCAATTATAACCCATCTGCCGTCCACGTATGCTTCGTTCCATGCGTGATTTTCTTCATTTCCTTTGACTATGGAGTTGGTCCACTGTGTGCTTCCGGAAGAAATTCCAAGAGCATACCCGGTAACTACATAACAAGGAATATCAATACTTCTGCAAAGTGCCGCAAAAAGATTAGCGTAGCCAATACAAACACCTTTGCGTGTTTTCAAAACCTCTGTGGCAGAATAAGGAGCAATGTTCCTTTTCTCAAGGCTGTCATTGTCATAATGAAGGTACGAGCATATCCAATCGTGAATGGCCTTTATTTTCTCATAGTCCGTTTCTGCATCGGTTGTAAGTTGTGTGGCAACAGATTTTATACTACTGTTTTTCGCTTGAACATAGTCTGTGGCTCTTAAAGCTTTTGACGTGGAACGTGGTGTTTCGTACAAGCTTTTGTTTTTTTCAAGCACGGGTGATTTTTCAATTTCCCATCGGTTTTCATTTTTTACTATATGAATATAATTGTTTAACCAGCCAATATAATCGCCATACTTTTTCTGACCTGTAAAAAGATTAAGGGAAAGTCTGTTTTCTGTTGTGTCAGGAATTTTTATGGTTTTGCTGAACTTGAACTGTGTATCAGTTGCAAAGGATATTTCCTGGACAACCTCTCCGTCAGCGTTTGTTAGTTCAAGTAAAAGATTTGGATGTGCAAGCTCTGTTGTAATACCAAAAAGCTTAAATGAGCCGTCTTCTAAAGTAATTCCAACGCTTTCATTTTCATAAAAGGTAAGCAGAGGACTATTTTTTATGTATGCATTTTCCGCAAAGTCCTCCGGCTCAAGAGGCATTTCCTCTCTTGTTATATTTTCCTTGATTTGTGAGATTGTAGGAAGACCCAAGAAGAATTTATCAAGCTTTGCTATAATAGGACAATCTTCCAAAAGAGAGGGGTTATTCTCTTTTATTGTTTTGAAAAGGCTTGTTTCCGAGTTTATAACATATACTCCAAGAAACAAAATTATAATTGTTAAAACCAGTCGTTTTAATAATTTTTTCACTTTATAACTTCCCGTCATTAATAATATAGAGCTTACTGTTATTTTGTCATTTTCTCCTGTTTAACTTTTTTATCAATTACATGGCGTGATGCAAGCTCTTTTTTTATGTCATCGAGGCTTATGCCCATTTCAACCATCATTACCATTACATGATATGCAAGGTCAGCCACTTCGTATACTGTTTCTTTTTTATCGTCAGCTTTTGCTGCAATAATGACCTCTGTGCTTTCCTCGCCTATTTTCTTAAGGATTTTGTCAATACCCTTTTCAAACAGGTATGTTGTGTATGAGCCTTCTTTTTTGTCGGTCTTTCTTCCTGCAATAAGCTCGTAAAGACCTTGGAGGGAAAATACATTCTCTTCCTCATTCTCAAATACACTGTTAAAGAAACAGCTTTCACTTCCTGTATGACATGCCGGACCTTCTTTTATAACACTTACAGTAAGTGCATCCATGTCGCAGTCTGCTGTAATGTCAACAATCCTTTGTACATTGCCTGACGTCTCGCCCTTACGCCATAAGCATTGTCTTGAACGGGAGTAAAAGCAAGTGCGTTTTTCTTTTATGGATATTTCAAGACTTTCCTTGTTCATGTAGGCAAGAGTAAGTACCTCTTTAGTTTCGGCATCTGTTACAATTGCAGGGATAAGTCCTTTTTCGTCAAACTTTAGCTTTGAAATTTCAATCATTTTTCTGTTCCTTTCATATTCTTACATTTATTCCGTCATTTTTAAGCTTTTTCTTAAGGTCAGGTATCTTAACCTCGCCAAAGTGGAAGATTGAGGCGGCAAGTCCTGCATCAACTCCGGGTACAGATTTAAACAAAGTGGTAAAATCCTCACTGCAGCCTGCGCCGCCGGAGGCAATTACAGGAACGGACACAGCATTGCAAACAGCCTCAAGCATTGGCAGGTCAAAGCCTTTTTTTACTCCGTCTGTGTCAATACTGTTTACTACAATTTCACCTGCACCATCTGCGCAGCCTTTTTTTATCCATTCAATTGCATCAAGACCTGTATTTTCTCTGCCGCCTTTTGCAAAAACTGTGAACTTTCCGTCAACTCGTTTTATGTCTACTGATAATACAACGCACTGGTCACCGTATCTTTTTGCGGCTTCCT
>CAZWCO010000174.1:0-3415 GCA_964632665.1 uncultured Lachnospiraceae bacterium
AAAAATGAATAAAAAGGTCAGTTATGCAGACCAATACTCATGTAGGACAGAGACAAAATATTTACACATAAGGGATAAAAAATATGATAAGAAAAGTTTTCCTTGGAGATTGTGAGATTGAATATAATTTACAATATAAAAATGTAAAAAATATAAACCTGCGTATTAAGCCGGACGGAAGTATACATGTGTCCGCAAACAGGCTTGTTCCTCAAAGAGTAATTGATGACTTTTTACTTTCGAGGTCGGAATTTTTATTAAAGGCTCTTGAAAGGTATAAAAATTTAGCACCTCCAAAGCAGTATTTTAAGGAAAATGAAATAAGGGATGTTATACTTACGCTTTGCAAACAGGTGTATCCTTACTTTGAAGGTCGGGGAGTAAAATATCCGGAAATTAAATTTCGTGCTATGGTATCCAGATGGGGAAGCTGTCACACTCAAAAAAGAATTCTTACGTTTAATACAAATCTTATGTATGCACCAAGGGAGTGCATAGAGTACGTTGTTTTTCATGAGTTTACACACTTTTTAGAGGCAAACCATTCTGCAAGGTTTTATAATGAGCTTGCAAAGGTGTGTCCTGATTGGAAAGAAAAAAGAAGAAAGCTAAGGGAGATAAAAATATTATGAAAAAATGCAGAATTACCGTAATGAAAATGGCGCGGTACGATGACTTGATTGCAAAATATGAAAATCCCATAGAGCATGCATGCAGCTTAAAAGAGGGACAAACTTTTATTACAAACGGATGGGAAAAGCCCGAGGGGTTATGTGACAGCGCATGGGAGAGCATGTCGCCATTTGTTATGACGCTTGCATGTGGCGGAGAGGATATTTATGACGGTTGGATGAAAAACAAAAGGTCTGCTATGATTTCCTGTAATGACGGTTTCAGACCTGTCAGCTTTTACATAGAAGCCCTTGAGGAAGAGATAGGCTAAACTAAAAAAGTATCATATATACCACTTTTAAATGAATATAATACTGTAAATTTATATCTGGAGGGTGTATATGAAAAAGGTATTATCAAAATGGCAGATTGCCGGATTTATTTTTACAGGAATTGCAGGAGTGCTGCTACATTTTCTTTTTGAATGGACAGGAGAAAATCCGTTTGTTGCGGCATTTTCCGCAGTTAATGAATCTACCTGGGAGCATATGAAGATTTTATTTTTCCCAATGTTTGTGTTTGCTATTGCAGAAAGCAGGTATATTGGGAAAGACTATAAAAATTTCTGGTGTGCAAAGCTCTTGGGTATTTTGCTTGGTCTGGTGCTTATCCCTGTTTTGTTTTACACCCTTGGGGGAGTGTTTGGAATACTACCCGACTGGGTGAATATCGCAATATTTTTTATTGCAGCTGCAGCAGGGTTTTATGTTGAAACAAGGCTTATGGAAAATGGTATGGTCAATTGCGGGCAACGGGGAACAGGACTTTTAATTTTATGTGTTATTGCGCTAGCATTTGTTGTTTTTACTTTTTCGCCGCCGGAAATCCCGCTGTTTCTGGATCCTGTGAGTAATAATTACGGATATTAATATAAATAAGCTGTTGATTTATGCAACAGCTTATTTTTTTATTGTTCTGTTCAACATTCTTTAAATAATATTTTTACGGGTTTTTATTCCCAATAACTCTATCAGGGAAGACAGAAGCATTAATTAAATCTGCAGGGTCTACCTCTAACGCATCGGCAATGTTAAAAAACACTTCTAAAGAGAATGGATGAGCAATGCCGGGCGCCTCAATTGCACTTATATGTGACCGACTAACATGGGAGAGCTCCGCAAGCTTTTCTTGAGATAAACCTCTCATTTTACGAACTGTTGAGATTGCAATACCCAGCTGAATAAATCTGTCGCGGTTTTTAAAATCTACTACACCACTCATTTGGATACACCTACCTTTAATATTATTATACTTTTCACGTACTCTAATGTCTGTATTAATTAGTAAGCGCTTGAATATTGTGTAAATGGAAAATTAGATATCAACGTCCAGTCCCTCAAAAAAATCGTCATATGAGCAGTTGTATATTTTCTTTAATTCCATAACAATACTTACTTTTATATTTAATTCACCCGCTTCATATTTTGCATAGGTACTTCTTCCTATATCACATCCGCGGCGTTGAAGCTCGGCACACAATTTTTCTTGCGAATACTTGTTTTTTATCCTTAGTTTTCCTAAATTGTGCCCCATATTTCTATCTCGTCTTAATTTTTGTTCCATAATTATTCACCTCTTGACCAATATTGGTTGCAATTAATATTATTTTGTGCTATAATTATAAAAATAGTTGTCCGTTATACTGGTCAATTTGAGGTAATGCTATGAAAAAAGAAATACTAAAATTATATACTTGTTGTTTTTTTGGGCACAGAAACACGAAGGAAACCAATAGGCTAAAAAATAAGTTGCGTGAAACTGTGGAAAGTTTGATTATAAATGAAAAAATTGATACCTTTATGTTTGGAAGTAAAAGTAAATTTGATAGTATGTGCTACGAGGTTGTTACAGAACTTAAAGAAAAATACTCTTATATAAGGCGAATTTATGTAAGAACAGACTATCTTTATATACCCGATGAGTATACAAATTATCTGCTTAAGAGTTATGAAGATACCTATTATCCTGAAAAAATTTTAAACGCAGGCAGAGCGTCCTATGTAGAAAGAAATTATGAAATGATCGATAAAAGTCGGATTTGCGTCTTGTATTATGATAAAAATTATTTGCCGCCAAGGAGAAAAAATAGGCGCAATGACGTAGTAGACTATCAGCCAAAAAGCGGAACTAAACTTGCTTATGATTATGCTCGAAGAAAGGGGTTGCAGATAGTGAATGTTTATGAGAACAAAGGAGCTGTTATATGATTTAACAGCTCCTTTGATAGTCTTCACAACTGTTATATTTTTAATAATTTTTACAGTTAATCTGGAAGTAGCTTTGAGGATGATTACATACAGGGCAGATATTGGGAGCGTTTGTTCCTGTAACAATATGGCCGCAGTTTCTGCATTCCCAAACCTGTACGCTTCCTCTTTGAAACACCTGGCGCGTTTCGACGTTATTTAATAGGGCGCGGTAGCGTTCTTCATGGCGTTTTTCTATTTCAGCAACCTGTCTGAAACGCTCGGCAAGAGCGTGAAAGCCTTCTTTGTCAGCAGTCTCGGCAAACCCCTGATACATATCAGTCCATTCGTAATTTTCGCCTTCTGCAGCGGCGGTCAGGTTTTCGTCCGTTTCGCCTATTCCGCCAAGCTCTTTAAACCACATTTTTGCATGTGCTTTTTCGTTTTCTGCAGTTTCAAGAAAAAGTGCGGCAATTTGTTCGTAGCCCTCGTTTCTTGTCTTTTCTGCAAAATAAGTATATTTGTTTCTTGCCTCCGACTCTCCTGAAAATGCTGCC
>CAZWCO010000175.1:0-3345 GCA_964632665.1 uncultured Lachnospiraceae bacterium
TAGCGACCTGAGCATCATTATGCTTATAATAATTCCTGCCTTGGCAGTCCTTACAACATGGCTCAGTACAAAAATTACCCAGATGCAAAGTGGAAATGCTTCTGCCACTAACGAGCAGGCGGCGCAAATGACAAGCAGCATGAATATAATGATGCCTGTTATGACAGGATTTTTCACATTTACTCTTCCGTCAGGAATGGGTCTGTACTGGATAATTAGTAATGTAATTCAAATGGTGCAGCAGGTTGCACTTAACTATTATTTTGAAAAGAAAGGTGACGATTTTGATGTCAAAGTTCCTGAATCAAACAAGAAAAAGCGGAAAAACCGTTGAAGAAGCACTTGCGTTGGCTTTAGAAGAGCTTGGAGTAAGCGAAAATGACGTAACATATAAGGTTATAGAAGAAGCATCAAAAGGCTTTTTAGGCATAGGTGCAAAGGAAGCAACTGTTGAGGTTCAGCTTAAAGCCGTAACAAAGAAAGACATTGCAGCAGGGTTCCTTTCAGGTCTGTTCGACTCTATGGGAATGGAAGTGGAAATCACATCCGAAAAAACAGATGAGGGTATAAGTATAGAGCTTGCCGGAGATGATATGGGTATAGTAATAGGTAAAAGAGGGGATACTCTTGACAGCCTTCAGTACCTTACATCACTTGTTGTAAACAAGGACAAGTCACGTGACGAATACACAAGAGTATCAATCGATACAGAGGGCTACCGCAACAAAAGAGAGGATTCTCTTAAGGCGCTTTCTCAAAGACTTGCAAACAAGGTTGCAAGGTCAGGAAAGAAGTATACTCTTGAGCCAATGAATCCATATGAAAGACGCATAATCCATGCAAATCTTCAGGATAACGAAGATGTAACAACATTTTCTGTTGGAGAAGAGCCATACCGTAAGGTAGTAATTGCTCCCAAGAATGAAAGAAGAAGAACATATAAAAAGAGCGCTCCAAAAAAAGAAAACAGCTATTATGTAGACGAAGACCTACCAACTACATATCCCGGCGGCGGGCAGCCTGAACCAAAGGCAAAGGCAAGCAGCTTTGAGGAGTATCTTGCGGAGCACAGTAACGACTAAAAAATTAGGGAATGCTAAAAATGCACAGAACGTTCAATGGCGTTGCATATCTGCAGGCTACAAAGTAACACAAAATTCATAAATTATTGTAGAAATTCGCAAGCTATGCGAATTTCTATTCATTTTATGCCATTGAACATACGAACTCATCACACCTCTCGGCGTATAAACATACGCCTTCGGGCAAGGTATTATGCTACTTAAGTAGCATAATACTGCGTTTCGTCCGTTCTGCACTATTTTTATCTATTCCCCCAGATTGATTTTATAAACTTGAATTGTGAAATATTATGAAGAAAAATGAAACCTTAATCTTAGATATAACCGATATAACAAACGAGGGTATGGGTGTAGGCCATGCAGACGGTATGGCTGTGTTTGTACCCTTTACTCTGCCGGGTGACAGGGCAGAGGTGCTTGTTGTGAAGGTTAAATCCTCTTATGCTTACGGAAAATGCATAAATATTATAAATGGCTCTGAAAATCGTGCAGAGCCTGTTTGTGCTGCTTTTAAAAAGTGCGGTGGCTGTCAGCTTATGCACATGACATATGACGCCCAGATTTCTGCCAAGAAAAAGTTTATTTATGACGCACTTACAAGACTTGGCGGTCAGGACAAAAACCTTGAAATTGATATGATTGCAGCACCATGTGTAACAGGCTACAGAAACAAAATGGTATACCCCATAGGAGAAGATAAAAACGGAAATACAGTTTGCGGCTTTTATGCACAAAGAAGTCATAACATAGTGCCTCTCAAGTCTTGTGCTCTTGGCATGGGAGATGACTACCTTATAATAAACGCAGTTCTTGCGTTTATGGAAAAATACGGAGTTAAACCTTATAATGAAGAAAAACACAATGGAAGCGTGCGCCGCATTTTTATAAGACGGGGAAGATGTTCAAAGGAAACAATGGTAGTAATCTCTGCAAATTCAAAAAAACTACCTGCCGAAGATATACTTGTTCAAATGCTTAAAGAAGCTGATAAAACAGTTGCATCAGTCATTCTTAATACTAATGAAAAGCGTACAAATCTTGTGCTTGGTGAGCAAAACAGAGTTTTGTACGGAAAACCATTCATTTCAGATACTCTATGCGATAATAAGTACGAGATATCGCCTCACAGCTTTTTTCAGGTAAATCCCGTACAGACCGAAAACTTATATAAAAAGGCAATTGAATATGCAGAAATTTCACATGATGATACTGTGTTTGACATATACTGCGGCATAGGTACAATTTCCTCGACTGCTGCAAAGAATGCAAAAAAGGTTATAGGTGTTGAAATTGTAGAAGAAGCAATAAAAAAAGCAAAGGAAAATGCAGTTAAAAATGGTATTTCAAACACAGAGTTTTTTGCAGGCAGCGCAGAGGAGCTTGTCCCAAAGCTTGTAGAGAGCGGAGAAACTCCTGATATTGTTATTCTGGACCCGCCACGAAAGGGCAGCGATCATATAACTCTCAGCACAATCATAAGCGCAGAACCAAAACGTATTGTATATGTTTCATGTAATCCGGCAACACTTGCAAGAGATATAAAAATTTTAAATGAGGGCGGCTATAGCTTAGAGAAAGTGACGGGAGTAGACATGTTCCCGAATTCCGTGCATGTTGAGTGTGTTGCATTGCTTTCATTAAATTAAAAGGAGACCAAAAATGAATTTATGGGGACATTTCAGAACAATAACACGTCACAGGCACGCAGTTATTTACCATGCATTTAAGGCAGGGATACCTATGCGTGGGCTTTTGCATGACCTTTCAAAATATATGCCCATAGAGTTTTTTACAGGTGGGAAGTATTACACTGATGGAAGCAAAAGTCCAAATGAGGGCGAAAGACAGGACTACGGATATTCAAAGGCGTGGATGCACCATAAGGGCAGGAATCGTCATCATTTTGAGTACTGGACAGATTACAATCCCAAAACGAAAAAGGTAGAGCCCGTAGAAATGCCTGTAAAGTTTGTTAAAGAAATGTTTTGTGACCGGGTGGCTGCAAGTAAAATATATCAGAAGGATAATTATACAGAAGCTCAGCCTATAGAGTATTTTCAAAGGGGCAAGGACAGACGTTTTATCCATCCAAATACCTCTGCACTCATTGAAGAATGGCTTGTAATGCTTAAGGAACGGGGAGAAAAGGAAACATTTAAATATATAAGAAAATATAAGTAAGAAGCTGTTGCGTAATGCAACAGCTTCTTTATCTTTTAGGAAATTACTCGTAATATGAGTAATTTTGCTTGTTCAAAAAAAG
>CAZWCO010000176.1:0-2347 GCA_964632665.1 uncultured Lachnospiraceae bacterium
AGCAGAATAGTTTGCAGGTCTTATTACATTATTGTTGTAGGATAAAATATTAACTATATCCTTACAGTTCCAGGTATGATTTCCAAGAGTAAATCCGTCAACGCCAAGACTACACATTTCATCATATGAATTTCTTGACATTCCTCTGCCATGGGAAAGATTTTCACCGTTTGCGATTACTAAATCTATACCCTTTTCATTAACAATATTTTCAAGATGTGTGCGGACACATTCACGTCCTGCTCTGCTTACCACATCTCCAATGCATAATACTTTCATAAAATTCCTCACTTTTATACTAACACACTTATACAATAACAAACAAATGGCAATGTAACAAGGCTTAAAACTGTGGTAATAAACATTCCAACAGCTGCATATTCAAAATCAGCCTTATGCTCATTTGCAAGTATGGTAAGAACCGTCTGTGCCGGCATTGCCGCCTCTAACACAACAGCACCAAGTATTACTTCTTTTATACCAAAGAATTTAAAAATCAAAATAAAAATTATTGGCATAATAACAAGCTTAATGGGAGCAATAACAAATATCCACCATTTTTTAATTGCATTTTTAATATTAACAGTTGCAAGTGCCATGCCAATAAAAATCATGGACAGATGTGTAGTAAGTGCTCCCACCTCCTCCGCAGCTCTGTGAATAATGGGAGGTAATTTTATTCCTAAAATAAACATTACTGTTGCAATTGCAAAGGAAATTGTATTTGGATTTGCAAGCTTTTTTAGAGGACTTGACTTGCCTGATTCATCACGTGAGAACATTATAACTCCCACAGTCCACAAAAACAGGTCATTTATCATCCAATAGATTATTGCATAAATAAACCCTTCATCACCGTACATTGCTGTAATTATGGGATAACCTATAAAAATAACATTACCGAGAGTCATAAGAAGCTTGTGAACAGACTTTGTAGCATTTGGTATTTTTAAGATTTTTGCAGTTATTACACCCAGGCAAAACAATGTTCCTATACAAAACAAAGTCATAACAAAAACAAGAAGAATGTCTTCTAAAAGCTCTGATTTAAACTCTTGTTTTGATATAGATGATATAATAAGACACGGAAGTATAAGGTTTACAATAAGCTTAGAAATTGAATCCTTTGCTTTTGCCTCAATATACCCTGTTTTACAAATAATAAAGCCAAACAACATTACAATACCAAGTACTGCAACCTGCTCCACTACTGTTGAAAAATTCATTAATGCATCTCCTGTTTATCATGATTTTCGTCCAACGGGGATATCCCGCTTTACTTATACACAAAAGCTTAAATGCCAATAGGTTTATCAGTATACATATCTTCGCGATATTCAAGATCTTCATCTATGCCAAGTGCCGGTGTAACAAAAGAAAGAACCTGATTTGTAAAAGCTTGTGTTCCAGCAGGTGTGTAATAATGTACAGGATCGGAATGAGCTTCTTCCGGAAGTGTTGCGGAAAGAGCATACAAATCATTAACCTTAAAACCGTATTTTTCTACAATTGACACAGCAACAGAATTATATTTTTCTATTTCTTCATTGTATCGTTTAAAATCCTTGCTCATTTTTTCGGAAATTACTTTTGTAGAAGTTGCAAATATCACCTGTGCATTTGGACATATCTTTTTTATTCTGATACAAATTCTTTCTATGTAATATGAATAAACATCTATTGGCGTGTGTGGATCTTCTTCAAACAACCTCAAACAATCCCAAAGCCCTGCATTCCAATGGATTACATCTATATCCTCACCCTTTATGTCTCCTAAATATTCGTGGAAATATCTTAAAACATACGCCGCAAAACGACAGTTTTGATCCGGAAAGATTACATTTGCTTTGTTTTCTAAAGTCTTTTTTACCGATTTATCATATCCCAATCGAATGGAATCACCAATTAATAACAAATTTTTCATAAAACATTTCTCCTTAATCATAGTAGTTAAATCCATATGCGGTAATTATATGATTTTGTCAAGTTAGGGACAAAATCTCCCCATCATTCATCATCTTTTGATACATTCTCAATCAAATCAACCACAACCTGATTCAGTTTGCTTGCATTTTTTGATGTTATCACAGGTTTTCCGGTGTCTGCTTCAATTTCCTTTCGTGCATTACCTGCGTACTTTCCGCCTCTTTTAGCAATCTCACGATTTTCTTCAAAAGATTGAGGGTTATGCGCTTTTGATAATTCTGTTGTTGTAGCTTCAGCAAGCATATTCAGAACAAGCTCAAGGTCACTCATATTATCTCTCAAATTTTCTTTCGTAAGTCCTTTGAGATTTTTATATTTTCGTGTCGTCATTCCCGACCATGCTTTTGTAATCTCATCGGTA
>CAZWCO010000176.1:2357-3339 GCA_964632665.1 uncultured Lachnospiraceae bacterium
TAGCATATTCCACACCTTTTTGAATTCCGTGCTTATCCCATTCATCATTCAAGGCATTGCGCACTCTGATAGATAAAATCCTTTGATGTATCCATTCGTCACTGTAGCCTTTCTTTTGATAAGTTTCTATCGCTCTGTCAATTGCAAGTTCTGGGTCAATAGTTTCATCAATTCGTTCTTTCCCAACTTCGGCAAGCCACATCTTAAAAGGTTCTGCTTTAGGTGACGGAATAGATTGAATTATGCGAAGAATTCCGGCAACATCTGCTGCTTGTATTTTTCTTTTCTTGCCATCCAGAGCAATCATTTCAACAGGGGTACAAATTGTACCCCACTTGGAATTAAGTTCAGCATCTCGGCTTCGCATCTTTTTTATGTATTGCTTAACATCTTTGCTGTCAGTTAATATTTCGACTATATCACTGACAGAAAAATACCATTCTTCTGTTTCTTCATTCCATGCAGTTCTTATTCTTTTATCTTCAAATATTTGTATTTTATTATCCATATGCATGACCTCCGTAAAAGAGTTTTATCACAATATATTTTTGTCCCTTACATATCAAACTTTATAAAGACTGTACAATTTAGATGCCAATGTTTTTGCGGTAATCTAAAAACAAAAAGCAGGACTAATCAGTAATTCCTACATAGTTCTATAAAAAACTCAAAAATTTTGGAACCATCAACTGTATCTTCTCTCTTGTTTTCAAAACACATTCTTTCCGGATGCCATTGAACTGCATAAATAGGTAATTCTTTATGTTTTATTGCTTCGACAGTTGTTCTATCACAAGCAGTTGCAACAATGTCAATACCTTTTCCGAGTTCTTTAATCGCCTGATGATGAAAACTATTTACACAAAACTCTTCACCGTAAAATTCGTAAAGAAAAGTTTTTTCTGTTGCCCGGACTTTATGAACTAAATCATAATCAGCAAAAGAAGAATGTTCATCAGCATTTAAAATATTTTGGTGCAAA
>CAZWCO010000177.1:0-3281 GCA_964632665.1 uncultured Lachnospiraceae bacterium
AACATATATAACAGGTAATTTTATCATAATAATCCCCCTTATGATATATTCACGTTTATTATACATTATACATACAAAAATTACAAGTGAGAGAAAATAAAATTAAAAAAACTTTAATAAAATTGTATAAAATCATTGACTAGTATACTTCTTTTATGTTAAAATGAAAGATAATAACAAGTGATTTTTGAAAGGTGATTTGGATATGAAAAAATTATTTAAAAAACTGTTTGTTGCAGCTTTGTCAGTTACAGCTATTTGTTCAACTACTGCATTTGCAGATTTTACTGACATGCCGACAGAGCCGGAAGCAAAGACTGCACTTGAATTAGCAGTTCAAAACGGACTTCTCACAGGATATGATACAGGCGAAATAAAGCCTTATGATAATATAACAAGAGCTCAAATGGCAGCGATAGTTGTACGCGCTTTTGGTGCTACAAAAGCAGCAGATATCTCTAATTTTGCTGACATGAACACAAGTCAGTGGTACTATGATGTTATGAGTAAGGCTGTTGGCATGGAGGTATTCCAGGGTGACGGATATAATCTTAATCCTGAGTCTAACATTACTTTCCAGGAAGCGTTTGCAGTTCTTGCAAGAGTTTTTGATTTGCAAACAGATTACGAAGTAAACAAATTAAAATATGATGTAGGACTTTTGGAGGAAAGACCTGTTAAGGGTTATCCTGCACTTGAAAAGTATGCAGATAACGCAAATGTTGCTACATGGGCAATCCCTACAACAGCAGCAATTGTTGAGGGTGGATATTGGGCTCCTTCAAACATGCTTTTAAGACCTACGGAGTACATAAACAGAACAGAGTTTGCAATTCTTATGTCAAATCTTGTTAAAACATATATTGATACACCAGGAGAATACAATAATCTAACACCTGGAAACATTGTTATTAGAGCAAATGATGTAAAGATAAATAATCTTAATGGCGATATCGATGTCTTTGTTGGAGACGGAGTTGAGTCCGGAGTTGTATTTGATAAAGGTGTTGATATTGACAGACTTATAATCAGAAACGGAAATGTACTTATTGGCGGAACATTTAATCAGGTGCGTATGACAGGTCATAACTGTCTTACAGATATTTCAGCAAAGCCTGTTGTTAAAATTCAGCTTTTCAGCAAATACCCGTCTGAATCAAGAGTTTCTCTTGGCGTAACAAAGATGTAAGATATGATACTTCACAAAATTGCAGATTTATACGTTGGGCTTGAGTATTTACACGATTTAATGAAAACAAGAGCTCCCAAGTATGAATCTAAGGACAGACCTAAAGTAATAGATATAGTAATTTCTTCAACTCCTGAAACTGTCAAATCAGTAAGGAAAGTTTATCCTACTTTAACAGAGTCAGAATGTGAGTATCTTCATATGGGAGCAAGCTTTTATAACTGCTTGATAGATTTTAACGGTTTTATGCTTCATTCATCTGCTGTTGTGTATAAGGGTAATGCATATTTGTTTTCTGCAGACAGCGGTACTGGAAAGTCAACTCATACACAGCTGTGGCTTGAGGCATTTGGAGAAGAAGCAAAAATTTTAAATGATGATAAACCGGCCATAAGAATTATGGAGGATGGCATATATGCATTTGGTACGCCGTGGAGCGGGAAGAATGACATAAATGAAGATATAAAAGTGCCTGTTAAAGGAATATGTTTTCTTCACAGAAGTAAAAAAAATGAAATTAAAAGAGTAGAAGCAAAAGAAGTTGTTACAGAAATGATAAAACAAGTTCAGCGCCCGACTGATGTTAGAAGAGTAGACAAGCTGTTTTCAAATATGGAAGCATTGTTAAGTCGGGTGCCTGTATACAGACTTGGTTGTAACATGGATTTAGAAGCGGCTTATGTTGCTTATGATGGCATGAAAGGATAATGTATACCTATGAAGTTAAAGGACGGATATATACTCAGAGAAGTGGCAGGGAATTATATAGTTGTTGCAGTTGGTGACGAAGCGCTTGATTTTAATGGCTTGATAACAACAAATGAAACAGGAGCATTCCTATGGGAAAAGCTGTCGGAGAATATATCAGAGCAAGAACTGGTTGAAGCTCTACTCAGTGAATACGAAGTAGACGAGAAAACAGCGATTGAGGATATTTCTGGATTTTTAAATAAACTACGTAATGCGGAGCTTTTAATAAATGAATAATTCGGTTTCAGTAGAGCTTGAGGAATTACTTCCTGTAATGCAAGAAAAGCTGTCTCTTGGCGGTAGCTTCACGTTCTCGCCAAAGGGTATCAGTATGTTGCCATTTATAAGACCGGGACTTGATTCTGTTACAATTTCAGGTATAAAAGATAAAATCAGGAAATATGATATACTCTTGTATCGCCGTGATAACGGACAGTTTGTGCTGCACAGAGTAATTGATCTTAAAAAAAACTCTTATGTTATGTGTGGAGATAATCAGTTACTTCCAGAACATAATGTTTGCGACAGACACGTTATTGGAATTGTTTCAAAAATAAATAAGCCTGATTGTGTTGTTGATGTAAACGATGAGAAATATATACACTGTGTGGAGAAACATGTAAATAAACAGCGTAAAAAGGGAATATATGTACGATTTAAAAGAACTGTGAAAAGATTTCTGATTAAGATACACATTTTGAAGGGAGCAAAAGATTAAATTATGAACGAGAATTTGGATAAAATTTTAGTATCTGAGGAACAACTGGAAGAAATTGTCACAAAATTGGCAGATGAAATTAATAATGATTACAAAGACGAGGAAGTATTTCTTATTGTAATTTTAAAAGGAAGCGTTATATTTGCTGCAGACCTTATGAGAAAGCTTGAAATGCCTGTTATGATTGATTTTATGAAAGTATCAAGCTATGGAGCTGGAACAGTTTCAAAAAATAAAATAAATGTTATACTTGATTTAAAGACTGATATTAAGGATAAAAATGTTATTATTATAGAGGATATTATTGATTCCGGTAATACGCTCTTTCATCTTAAAAATATGCTTTCCGAACGCAATCCAAAGTCTCTTAAGCTTTGTGCACTCCTTGACAAACCGGAAAGACGCGAAACGAATGTAATTCCTGAATATGTAGGCACACAAATTCCTGATGAATTTGTTGTAGGGTATGGACTTGATTATGCCGAAAGATTTAGAGATTTACCATATATTGGTATTCTTTCAAGAAGTGTATATGAAAACTAAAAAAATAAAAAGCAACACTTTAATTATGATATAATCCCCTTAGAGTAGACACTTGAAATAACAAAAACATTTCAAGACTAT
>CAZWCO010000178.1:0-3277 GCA_964632665.1 uncultured Lachnospiraceae bacterium
GGGCGGTGGGAGCGGAGCGGAGCCAGCTTTCAAATTTGGCGCTGCCGAAGCCCTCGGGGCAGGCGCCGATCAGGATCACCGTGCCGCCCTTCTTCACCGCGTGCTTGGCGTTGTCCAAAGCCTTTTGGGTCTGATAGAGGTTGGCATCCTTGGGTGCGCCGCCCTGGCTGACCAGGACGATATCAGCCTTTTCCGGGATGAGGTTGCGGTACATCTTATCTAAGTAGGCGCAGCCCACCCGATGGGCTTTAGTGACCTCGCCTGCCACAGCGTAGACGATGTGCTTGTGCTCATCCAGCACCACATTGACGATAAAGTCGATGCCGCAAATGGCACCTGCCTCTTCGATGTCCTCCCGGATGGGATTGCCTTCCAGCTTACCGGCGCAAGCATCGGGAGAGACCATCATGCGGTGGTTCTGCTGGATGGCCTTGGGGGTGGACACGCCGGGCATGATGGCCTTGGCACCGCCGGAGTAGCCGGCAAAATAGTGAAACTCAATATTGCCCAGGCAGACTCTTACATCCGCCTCCGCCACCACCCGGGTGATATCCACATCCGTGCCACGGCTGGTGACACCCATATGGATGCAATCGTCGGGGGTGGAGTCCATGCAGCGCACCTCCCGATAGGCCCGCTCACCTGCCAGGTGCAGCTTTTCCGCTTCTGTGTGATTGCGGTGGGAACCCAGGGCAAACACCACGGTGATATCTTCCATCCTGACCCCGGCGGCATAGAGCTCGTCCAGCACCGAGGGGAGTATTTCCCAGGTGGGCAGCGGACGGGAAATGTCGGAGGTCACGATGGCCACCTTCTGTCCGGGCTTTACCAGTTTACATAACTTTTCAGAGCCAATGGGGTTTTCCAGGGCGTGGCGCACAGCGGTCTCCCCTGAGCGCTCATGCTCCATGGGCTGAGCACCCAAAACGGCCAGCAGATTCTTTTCCGGCACCTCTACGGTCTGCACACCCTTTCCGTAACCAAATTCCAGTTTCATAGATTCACCTCTTCATCCAAAGGGTACATGGGTCTGCGGCATTGATCCAGATCAAACTTTTCAATCTGCAAAGAAGCTGCCGCAGAGCTCTCCACCGAAAACATTTTATCCGTAACTTCCATATAAGAGCCCCGGTAGTGAACAGCAGACTTGACAGCGATCACTTTCTGCTTTTCCGGCGCAATGCCGCAGGAGCGCAGCAGTTCCGCATCCCAGGCCTGCGCACGGATGGAGCCCACCAGCACGGTCACCGTTCCCACCACCAGCACCGCCAGCATACCGTGATCCATCAGAAGGCCATGGTATGTGGGGCCGGTATTGTGGTACTTGCCGTCGGTGATCGCCTTCACATAGGCCCGGCAGCTCACCGGACCGCCGGTAACTTCCGGTGCCACCTTGCCGCCAATATTTACATCAATGGTGGCGCCAACACCGGCCTTTGCCGCCTGGACGGTGGTCTCGGGGTCGTAAACGGCCGCCATCACAGCACCCTGGACCTGCCGCTCAATGAGTCTGCGCAGAAGGCCCGTGGCATCGGCAGTGCCACCGCCACCGGGATTATCCGCCGCATCGGCCAACACAACGGGAAAGGTATCCGAAGCCAAAGCCCTGTCGATCCCCTGGTCAGCCGTCAGCGGTTCATATTTCAGCTGCTTCCGGCAGCTCCAAACCTCCCGGGCATAGTCGTCCGCCAGCGCCTGGGCTTTTTCGCCGTCGCCGTCGGTGATGAACAGCGCCGCCATACCCTGTTCATAAATATTGGCATAGAGGAACCCATGGGCCAGATTGGCGCTCAGCACACCGGGCAGGGTGCGGATGGTTTGAAACCGCTGGGTCAATTGCTTCATTACACCTTCCATGGTGGAGGTACAGGTAATGATCATGGGTATTTTCCGCCAGGCCATCACCGGTCTGACCTCGCCCCGAAGGGTGCGGTACATACACTCGGCAGCACGAAGCCCGGTCTCGTACATATCCGTGTGGGGATAGTAGTCGCAGACGAACAGGCCGGTGGCGCACGCCACCATCTTTTGGGTGATGTTGGCGTGCAGGTCCAGAGTGGCCATGACGGGGATGGAATCGCCCACCTTTTCCCGGATGGCCGCCAGCAGCTCGCCCTCGCCGTCCTCGGTGCCGGTGGTGACCATGGCACCGTGAAGAGACAGGAGGATGCCGTCCAGCGGCTGCTCCATGGCCTGCAAAAGGAGCCCCTTCACCTCTTCGAAAAGAGCGTGATCCACCCGGGGGCCGGGCATGGCATCGAAGGCCAGAACCGGGATCAGCTGCACATCCGCTTTATCCCCGAAATAGTCCATGAGGCCGGTGGTCTCGTTCTTTGCGCCCCGGAAACGGGTGCGAATACCAGCTTCCCCAAACACCGCATTGCGGGCTTCATAGGCCGCCCGGTCGGTGATGCCGGGGGAATAGCTGTTGGTTTCGTGCTTGAACTGGGCAATCAGAATCTTTCTCATAGATATTTCTTTACTTCACTGCCACCCACACCAGCATTTCGCTGATGCCCCGGTTGGCAAAACCGAAATACGGGATAAAGGTAAGCTTCTTTTCTTCGTAGTTGGGGCAATAGATCTGATACAGCCCCTGACCCTGTTTCTTCTTTTCGCCCACAACGGTGAGCAACGGCAGGCCAAACTGTGCATTGTCCTCTACTGTGAACTGTGCGGCATGGTCAATGCGCACAGAGCGCAGCAGCTTACCGTTATCCGGTTCTTCCAGGCAGTAGACCACAGGGCCACGGGTAACTGCCACACGGCCGGCATTGTTCTGCACACGGGTATCTGCCTCCACCAGGGTCACAGGCATATCAAAGGTCACTGTGACCTCCGATACATCGAAGTGGGCGTAGCCGTTTTTCATTTCATAGGGCGAAGATGCCGTAAGGCTGCGGCACCAACCGGGAACACGAATGGCAAGGCGTTTACCCTCTGCCTTCACCGTCACAGCGCCATCCATGGGATAGTTGGTGGTTTGGGTGACCTTGGTGCCATCCACTTCTGCTTCGGATTCCATAAACTGATGCACAAAAAGGGTTTCGCCATCGGTGCTGTAGAGGTAATCACCCAAAGATGCCACAAACCGCACCACATTTGGGGGGCAGCAGGAGCAGTTGAACACTTCAGGCCGCTTCATCGCAGGACGCCAGCGCTTGTTTTTGGTGGAAGTGTTCACTTCATAAAACACAGGGTCGATCTCCAGGGGGTTGGTGTAGAAGAAGGTCTTGCCCTCCACACCCACGCCGGAGAGCATGCCGTTGTAGATCAC
>CAZWCO010000179.1:0-3269 GCA_964632665.1 uncultured Lachnospiraceae bacterium
ATTGTAGGCGAACTTATGAAAGGCTTTATGCTAAAAAGACCGGTTATAGACGAAAGAATCCCCGAACATTTAAGAAATAGGCTTCAAAAAGCACTTCCTGCAATCTCACTTCCGAGCCAGACTGCAATTTTATCAGCTTTTATCAATGATGTGGAGCCGGATATGATGTATGCACAGCTCGTTTACGGCTATGCAAACGAAAATGACCTTGTAATAGGGCTTTCCACATCAGGCAACTCAAAAAATGTAGTAAATGCAATGGAAGTTGCAAAATGTGTTGGAGCAAAAACTATTGCCATGACCGGTAAAAAAGAAAACGAACTGTCAGAACTTTGTGATGTAACAATAAAAGTTCCCGAAACAGAAACCTACAAAGTTCAGGAATATCACTTACCTGTTTATCATTATCTGTGTTCAGAAACAGAACGATATTTTTTTGATAGATAAATACCTAAAATCTATTGTGTTGTCCCCTGTTGATAACAGCCGTATCAGCTCACCCACATTTTTGTCAATGACCCCACAAGAATGATACGGGATATTTATTGAGAATATGTTTAATGAAGCTGAGAGAATCAAACAAATATGGAGTTGTAGCGTTTTGCTACAACTCCATATTTGTTTCTACTATATTGCAATTGTCTAAATATTTTCCTGAGAAGAATTATATGTTATATGCGATTGCCACAATTCTTTTGGCAGAATCCAAAAGAGAGTTTAGCTTGGCATACTCATTTACAGAATGAGTTCCGGCTCCCTCTACACCCATAGAATCCATACAAGGAATTCTGCATTGTGTTATGTATGCTGCATCAGATCCACCACGATTCATTCTTCCCTCTAATGTTGGTATATTATATTCAGAAAAAATTGTATTAACTTTTTCTAGTATTTTTACATTTTCTTCATTCTTCTCCATTGAAGGTCTGCTACTGATTTTTTCGTATGTGCATTTACACCCGGGAACATGTTCTGTTGAAGCGAGGGTTCTGACATAATCCTCTATAAAACGTAGCTGTTCATTTGTAGCATAGCGAAAATTGACCGAAAAAGTACATTTGCCCGGAATAGTATTCACAACTGTTCCGCCTGATACTACGGCGCAGTTACATGTGATACCTTCGTCATCCTTAAATTTATTAAGCTCTATAATCTTATATGCAGCATCAACAACTGCATTTGCACCTTCCGTCACGCATCTTGACGAGTGGCCTTCTTTCCCTTCAACATCAAATCTGTAGGATACTATACCCTTACGACTTAACGTTGTTTTTCCGGGATTGTGTTTTTCTAAATTCAGAAAAACAACGGAATCCTTTGATTTTTCACATATATATTTTATAGTTTCTCCGCCACTTGTACGACTACCAGTTTCCTCATCTGTTTGCAACAAAAGTCTTACAGGACGTTTATTAAATCCACATTCGTAAAGAGCATCCATTGCCATAAATCCGGCAACAACACCGCCCTTACAATCTGTAACACCCGGTCCGTAAATTTTTTCTTCGTCACGGCGAACTGCAGGTGTACCAAACATTCCAACGGGATGAACTGTATCAATATGTCCTGATAATGTAACAGGCTCTAACTCAGAGTCAGAATTCATTGTTATGCACACTACATCACCGGACATATTCTGTCTTGAATATTCTATCTTCCAACCACGTTCCTTTGCCATTTCGGCAAAATATTGACCAACCTTATCAACACCCTCTTTATATTTTGTAGGGCTTTCTATATTGCAAACATCCTCCCATACGCCAAAGTATTGTGCTGCCTTTTCAGTAATTTTATTAAATATATCATTCATGTTAATCACCTTTCCTTAATATAGTCTACAATCTTTTTATCTGCAAATTTCCAGAAACCAAGCATACTCAAGAATCTGCCAAGCAGCAGCTCTATACCATACAATTTTTTGCATTTTTTTATATCGAATTTCAAAAACCATTCTCCCCACGACCTTTCAGCATACTCCGGATGATGAAAGGTGTTCTTCTTATGTTCATTCATCGACATGTGTTTTAGTGCCAGCGGCCATAAAATCCCGTATTCAACACCTGAAAGATTTCGAAAAATTAAAGGTGCCCTACCTTCACAAATTTTATGATTTTCTCTATCAATCTTTGTGGGAAGATAATCCCACGAAAATTCATTTTCTTTAAAGTTAAGCTTTATAAGCATTCCGCGATCGGTATAGCTTTGTATCCTTTGATAATTTGTATCGAAAATGAAATTTCCCAAAGAATAAAACACTATTTTATTTCCAAATCTTTCATAGTTTTGCACTACATGCGGATGATGACCGACAACTATATCAGCACCATACCTTAAATATCTTTTATATCTTCTCCTTATAGAAGGCAAAGGTAGTTGAGAAAACTCCTTACCAACATGAGACACAACTATGCACCAACGGTTTTTTGCTTTTATTTCCCGGATTTGCTTTTTAACGCTCTCCTCATCCTCTGCCACAAGACACCCGGGAGATTGAACATCAGCCCTGTTCTGCCTCTCATATGTAACAGATACTATGCCTATTCCGCCATCTCTGTCAATTATAAGAGGTTTAGAAGCATCGTTTACATCCATACCTGCGCCTATTGTTGAAAAATTATTATTTTTTGCAACATACAAAGTGCTTTTTAAACCGGACACTCCACAATCCATCAAATGATTATTCGCTAAATTCCAAACCGTTCCATTAATTTTTTTCATCCATTCAACACACTCTACAGGATTTGCATGTGTCAATGGTTTATCTGTCTCTATAGGTCCATCATTTACGGCTCCTTCCATATTTACCACTGTATAATCAGATTCAGAAAGAAATTTTATAATCTTGTCATCCAACAATTTTTCATCAGAGCAAGATTTTGAAAAATGCTTTGTAAAAGCCACATCTCCTGTAAATGCGATTTGTGTCATTACATCAATCTCCTGTCATTTTGAAAATTTTCATTTTACATTATATAAAAGAATAATTACAAATACAATTGACATTTATGCCGAGTTTATGTATAATAGTGCTTAAAGAAGGTGATTATTTGCAGGATTATAAAATAGAAGATTACAAAAGTACATCATCATATCGTGTAAAATATATTTCAGGTAAAAATACAGCGGAAACTGCTCGTCAGGATCATCATAATTCCTTAAATCTGATTTTTATATTCTTTATTAAAGGACGCGGTAATATAAAAATTGAGAGCACAACATACCAAATCAATGAAGGTGATTTAATATTGTTAAATCCTTCAGAGTATTTT
>CAZWCO010000180.1:0-3252 GCA_964632665.1 uncultured Lachnospiraceae bacterium
CAAAATTAATACTCGCACTTTTTGCTTCGGATGTAAGTAGCTTTGACAGACCTTGCAAGTTCGGCTTAATTATTCGACAGTCTGCCGTCCCCTTTTGGTGAGCATAAAAAGAACTGAATTTAAATATAATAGGGTGTGGCGCTTTTGCCACACCCTATTACTTTCCCGGGCAGATTTTATAATGCGGAAAATTCTTAATATTGACCTTATGCATTATGGTGGGATACTCTGATGTCCTTAAACAAAATTGTTATCGCCCACAGTCCCGAAAGGCCTACAACGGTGTAGATAATTCTGCTTATAACAGACATCTGACCGCCAAACAATGCACCAACAAGGTCAAAGCCAAAAATTCCGATAAGTCCCCAGTTAATTGCTCCGATAATTACAAGAACAAGAGCTGTTTTATCCATCTAATTCACGCCTTTCATAGAGATTAAGATTTAAAATGAGTTAAATCCGCAGGAGTTGTAACCTGAATTTTAGGTTAGGACTCGTAAGTATTTTGTCCCCACAGAGAAATTTTAAACATGTAAATATTTTCAAAAATTTGAGGTGTCCTATGAAAAATCTTCTTTCCTATGGTCTGACTATTTTGGCTGTTGTTATTATTGCATATACCTTTGTGGTATATTCCACAGACAATGACGCGATTGAATTTTTAAACCGTTACGGATGGCAGGTAAACGAAAAGCCAATAGAAAGCCAGACCGTAATAATTCCATTGGTTTTTGATACGGTTTACGAGGACTATAATACACTTCAAAAGGAGGCAGGACTTGACCTTACAGAGTATAAAGGTAAAAAAGGAACAAGGTATACATACGAGGTTTTAAACTATCCGGGAAATGTAGAAAATGTCCGTGCAAATGTAATTGTAATTGACGGAAAGGCTGTTGCAGGCGATATATCAACTGTTGCACTTGACGGATTTATGCATTCTCTTAAATATTCTTTTCAAAACAGTTAATTTTTATAGGGGTTACTTGACAATAATACAGGTTTTATATTATACTTTAAGAAGAATACTTTAGGAGACAATACCATGCTAAAAAAACTTTTGATAATTTTCGCGATATTTTTTATAGCCGCACCCTCTGCTTTTGCGGATTACAAAGAGGAGTTTCCCTGGGCGGCAGACGCAGTTGATTACTGTGTTGAAAAGGGAATCCTGCAGGGTGACGAGAAAGGCGACCTGATGCTTGGAGAAAATCTTACCCAGGCGCAGTGTGCTGCCCTTATTGTCCGCACCTTTGATATTGACTATTCAAATGCAAACATTAAACTGCCCGTAAACCACTGGGCAAAGGATGAAATTGATAAGGTGTCAGGATATCTTCTTCGTCCTGATGACTTCGAAGCGGATGAATTTGCAACACGTGAAATGTTTATAGCAACTCTTGCAAGGTCTTTGGGAATACCGGCAGATACAAAGGTTTCCATCCTTAAGGAAAACTTTAAGGACTATTCTGTAGCATACTCGGAATACCTTCCATACCTTGCAGCAGCCTATAAAAGAGGTCTTGTACAGGGTAGCGAGAACAAGCTTTTTCCAAAAGACAACCTGTTCCGTGCAGAAGCTGTTACCCTTATCTACAGGGTGCTTACCTCCAAGGATGACACAGTTACGATAACTCCTGCACCACCAAAAACACAAACACATATTATGGGTAGTGCCCAGATTTCCCTTGCAAGCGCAGAAAAATGGGCAAAGGCAAAGGGTGCTCACGAGAGATTTATTGATGTTGCAAAATATTACTGGCTCTATGGAGAGCTTACAGGTATGCGTCCGGAGATTTTGTATGCTCAGGCAGCCCATGAAACAAATTTTGGTAAATACGGCGGCAGAGTTCTGCCGGAAATGAATAACTGGGCAGGCATAAAGAAGTACGGAGCAACAGGCGACGAAACAGAGGACCATGAAACTTTTGAAACTCCCGAAGACGGAGTGAGAGGGCATTTTAATCACATGTGCGCTTACACAGGCTGTGCGCCCATAGGCGAAACTCATGGAAGATATTCTTCTGTTGTGCGTCTTTCATGGGCAGGCACTATTAAGTATGTGGAACAGCTTGGTGGTACATGGTGTCCCGATACTCAATATGGAAATCTAGTGCTTAAGCACGTTGCTGAGATGCTTGAGTACTAAATGGTGGAATTATGATAGAAATAAAATCTTCTTCAAATGAAAAATTTAAATATTTCAAAAGCCTGCTTACAAAAAAAGGCAGGGACGAAAACGGAGAATATATAGTAGAGGGCATAAAGTGCACAGATGAAGCACTTTCCTCCGGTAAAAACGTAACAGCCGTTATAGTAAAGGAGGACCTTAGCGACAGATTCAGGGGCGTTTCCTGTCCTGTATATATTATGCCGGCAAGTCTTACGGACAGGCTTTCCGATACCAAAACGCCACAGGGCGTATATGCAGTTATAAAAAAAGAGGGGAAAGATGATGCCCTTAAAACAAACGGTGCATATGTGTACTGTGACAGAGTAGGGGACCCGGGCAATCTTGGTACAATTATAAGAACAGCGGACGCGGCAGGCTTTGACGGTGTGCTTTTGTCAGGTGGATGTGTTGAAGCAACAAGCCCAAAGGTTGTAAGGTCATGCATGGGCTCGTTTTTCAGAATGGATATAAGAGAAAACATAAGTCCCGAGGCTCTGGATACCTTTAAAGGAATGGGCGGTAAGGTCTACGGTGGAATATTAAGAGGAGATACAACAGATTACAAAGAGGTTTCCTACAGGGGTGGAGTTATAATTGTTGTGGGAAACGAGTCCTCCGGAATATGCGAAGAAATAAGTGAAAAATGTACACCTGTGAAAATACCCATTTATGGCGGAGCAGAATCCCTTAATGTAGCAGTTGCCGCAGGAATAATTATGTACAAAGCGGCAGAGGAAAGAGAGCAAATTGTATAAAAATTTAAGGCAAAATTCTCAATATTTTTACTCAAAAACCAAAACAATAAAAATTCACGAAATTAATAAAAAAATATATGCAAATTACCCAAACACTACCCTGAAATAAGGGTTTCGCAACAAAAAATAATTTATAAATTTATGCAAAATACACAAGGAAAAACATTGATTTTCAATGTTTTTTTCTTTTAGGGTAAATTGACTAAACACAGGTGCTTTTTTTTGTGCAATTATGGACTTACATTAAAAAAGTAAATGTGCTATTATATATATGTAAATTGAATATTAAGCTGTAAATATGTCGTAGGACATAAAAGCACATAA
>CAZWCO010000181.1:0-874 GCA_964632665.1 uncultured Lachnospiraceae bacterium
AAAGAACCATTGGCTTTTCACGGAAGTGCTCTGTTACCTTAACAACTGCGTGTGTAGGAATCCAGCCTGCAATGCAAACAACCATGTAGTCAAATTCCTGACCCTTAAGTGCGTCTACTGCCTTTTTAATATCCTTTTCCTCGTAATCATCTGTTACAGGGAAAACCTTTATAAGCTCAACACCCTCTTTTTCAAGAGCGTTTGCTGCGTCTGTACATTTTTTAATGATTATGTCGATTGGTGTATTTACTTCACCAAATCCCACAAATGCCGCTTTTGCCATAATCTTCATTCCTTTCATACATTTAATATTGAATCATATTCAACATATCTTTCATAGCACTCCCTGTAATCTGTATCTTCGGGAGTGTATGCTTTACTTATTTGTATTTTCTCTGCTGCTTCCTCAACAGATTTGAAAACTCCTGTTCCAACACCTGCAAGAATTGCACCGCCAAGACAGGCTGTCTCTTTGTTTTTGAGGGTAACAAGCTTTTTACCTGTCATGTCTGCCTTCATCTGACACCAGAGCTTACTTGACGCACCGCCGCCCATTGCGCGTATTTCCTCAACGTCAAGGTTAAGGTAGTCAAGATTAGATTTGAGCATACATGAAACAGATTCCATAACACTTCTTACAAAATGTGCTCTGCCATGCTCTGTTGTAATGCCTGTAAAGCTGCCACGTGCTTTGGGGTTATATTTTGGCATTGTAGAGCCGCAAAGGTAAGGAAGAAATGTTACGCCGTCACTTCCGGGCGGAATTTCTTCTGCTATTTTATCAAGCTCTGCAAAAGAGTAGTCCTCGCAAAATGCGTTTTTGAACCACTTAAGTGCCATGCCCGCTGTTGGTGACCAGGAAAGCAAGCAGTAT
>CAZWCO010000181.1:884-3235 GCA_964632665.1 uncultured Lachnospiraceae bacterium
TTTTCCATCATAATTGTAGTGGCATGGAACTATGCTATTTTCGTCATATTCAGGGAATGTATCAGATGGCATAAATATAACCATGGTTGTACCTGTCATCTCGCTTACTATTCCTTTTTTTATGACACCTGCACCAATTGCGCCGGATACCTGGTCCATGGCGCCTGTTACGACTTTTATTCCCTCATAGTCGCCTATGTACTCGCCGCTGTCAAGAAGTCGAGGGAGCATGCTTTCGCTGACGCCTATAAAGTCAAGCATTTCCTTCCACCATACATTGTTTGCTATATCAAAATAAATGGTAGATGACTGGAGAGTTTTTTCTGTAACAAACTTTCCTGTCATTTTGTAAAGGATATAATCCTCTAAAAGAAAGACCTTTTTTGTCTTTGCAAAAACCTCAGGCTCGTTCCGCTTTACCCACAAAAGCTTGCAGGCAGGCCAGGTAGCCGTAACCTCCGGTTGACCGGTTATTTCGTATACCTTTTTTCTGCCAAAGTGCTTTTCTATAAGCTCTGCCTCTTCTGTTGCACGGTTGTCAAGCCAGACAATTGCTTTTCTTACCGGGTTTCCGTCCTCGTCTGTAAGAATTAAGGTTTCGCATTGGGTATCGATGGCAAGCGCATCGATACCCAATTCCTTTTTAACCTTTTCAATTTCGCCGGATACAATTTCCCAGTATTTTTCCGCTTCAAACTCTACTATATCTCCCTTGCTTTCAAGTGTATAGTCAGCAGTAAGCGTCATCAGCTCTTCAAGAGCGTCATTGAAAACCGCCGTCTTTACAGAGGTGGTTCCCATGTCAATACCCATTAAATTCGGCATTTTGAATTTCTCCTTTAAATATAGCTTATCTTTCAAGCTGGAGTGTGTAGTGAGGGTCGTAAGCTTTTTCTTCGTCTGTGTACTTACGGAGAGTGTTAATAACCTCGCCGTTGTTCCACTTTCTGTCCTCTACATCCTCGCCAATACCCATAACTGTAACATTTACTTGTCTTCTGCGTGCACGAACGTGATCCCAGTCTACGAAGTAAACGTGTGCGAATTCACCACCGTCAAGCTCGCCGTCTTTGATTGTCATGGTTTCTGATCTTCCAAAGAATACACTGCGGAGGTGTCCGTCTGTGTTCATTGATGTAAAGTCGCCAGGCTCGTTTACGTATCTGCCAAACTGAGCATGGATTGGTCCCGGATGACGGTAGTCGCCTTCGTCTGTGAAGTCAGGAATCATCTTTCTCATAATATCGAGAAGGTCGTGCTGTAAGTACTCAAGGTCAAATGAGTCAATATCGTGTGAGCACTCCTGTACCATAACTGAACATGTTGTGTGATGTGATGCAATTGTAACTGTACCGTTCTTAACGCCTGATGCCTTTACAATTTCGATTATTTCCTTAGAAATATCATGAAATGTTGGTATCCAACCTCTTGACTGTAACTCCAATTCCTTTTGAAAAAACTTAAATTCCATTTTTCATTCCTCCGTTTAATATGTATTTTTTATTTATTAAGCCGTTCACCGACAGCACCGCCCGGGTGTATCAACGCAAACTGCTCGTTTTTGTAGTCTGTCTCTTCAATAAGTGCTGTTTGAAGAGAGTGAAAAATCATACAAAGAGCTGTTGACGATGTTGTTCCCTGGGAGTTATACTTGTCCGTTTCACGGTTAACATACTGCTTTAATACCACGTCCGCACCTTCCGCAAGGGGTGAGGTCATGTTTTCTGTGACAGTGATAATTTTTACGCCCTTTTCCTTGCATATACGCATGATAGGCAGGAGCTCGCCTGTTTTTCCGCCGCGTGATGCAAAAACTATAACATCACCTTCCTGCAAAAAGCCCATTCCGCCGTGTACTGCTTCTGCCGGCGAAATAAACTTTGCCGGCTCTTCTATGCAGCACATGAGATGTGCAAAATGCTGACAGATAATTCCTGAATGACCGCAGCCTGACACGCCAATTCTTTCTGCGTTTTTAAGAAGCTCTACGGCTTTGGAAAACGCAGCTTCGTCAAAATGGCTTATCATGCCCTGCAGGCATTCAATTTCTATTTGGTATGCAGCCTTTGCTGCTTCTAAACTTTCTTTTCTCATAGTCTCACACATTCATTTCGTCCCATGCTTTTCTGAGGTTATAGAGCATTTCCTCAACCATTGCATATGGGTCGTCTGCCTTTAAAATTCCGCTTGTTGAGCCTGTTGCCTGAGCACCAAGCTTTATTGTGTTATAAACATCCTGACCGTTTGAAATTCCGGCACCCTGAAGGACCATGATATCAGGATTAATTTCTTTTACTGTATTGATAGTGTCAATAACGTAGTTTGAGTCGCTTGTTGTGCCTGTTCCAATA
>CAZWCO010000182.1:0-3226 GCA_964632665.1 uncultured Lachnospiraceae bacterium
ATCAGATCAGGCGCAAAGCGCATTTTGTCAGGCGAGCCTCTCCAATATGTTGTTGGAATGACAGAATTTATGTCATTAAAATTCCATGTTCGCGAGGGAATACTGGTTCCAAGGGCAGATACAGAGACCCTTGTAGAAAAGGCTATACAGATTATAGGAGAAAAGCCAGTGTCTGTTCTTGACATTGGTACAGGCTCCGGATGCGTGGCTATAAGTATTGCACACTACTGCAAAAATTCTAATGTCACATCTGTTGATATAAGCGAAACAGCTCTTGAAATTGCAAAGGGCAACGGAAAGCTAAACAGAGCAGATGTAGAATTTACAAAATGCGATATTATGACGGAAATGCCTGAAGGTACATTTGATATAATTGTATCGAACCCTCCATACATTCCATCAAAGGTCATTGACGGCCTTGACAAAAACGTAAAGGACTTTGAGCCAAAGCTTGCCCTTGACGGCGGGTGTGACGGTCTTGATTTTTACAGGAGAATAACCCATATTGCGCCAAAGCTGCTAAATACCGGAGGTGCCCTTTTATACGAAGTGGGACACGATCAGGCGGAAGCAGTTAAAGGACTTATGGAAAAGGACTTTAAAAACATTGAAATTACAAAAGACTTGTGCAATATAAACAGAGTGGTTACAGGAACTTTAAAAGCCGCGGAGAACTAATTTTCTCCACGGCTTTTATTATTGGGATAAAAGTATGCGATTGCAGACGCCGCATCAAACATATTCCCAAGGAGTCCTGCAACTATACTGCTTTCAAGTATTTCTGCATCAGAATTTACCATGGCAAGTGCAAGTGCTGCTGTTTTTTCCTTATCGCTTTTCTTTAGTACTTCGATTATATTGTCAAACCTTTGTACTCTTTCAAATTTTTCCATAACACTGTTTATAAATTCGTCTACCGTATAGGCGCGAAGCTTTTCTACCTCAAAAATCTCCCCAGCAGCTTCAATACCGCCCAGAAGCTTGCTTCCAAAGCGCAGCTTTGATTTATTATAATCTGACGTGTCAAAATAGAATTTTTCGCCTGTAAGCTTACCAAATGTTTTCATACCCTCAAGGTATCCAAGTGCCTTGGCTTCCGATATAGCTTCAGGATTAAAGTCAAGTGTTCCTACACTTCCAAGTCCTGATTTTACTGATATTATATTACAGCCGGCACCTGAAATTCTTTTGCAAATACCTACTCCACCAACTTCTACACATATTATATCCTTGTACCCGGCAGATATTATCATGTCCATGGGTCTGTTGTTTGTAACTCCACCATCAATATATACTGTGTTTGCTATTTTACGCGGTTTGAATATAGGGAAACACGCACTTGCAAGTATATAATCCACAAGCATACCTCGCGGAATATTTTTTAGGAAGTAGTTTTCCCCCTTACTGTCTGTAACATTAAAAACAGTAAGTCCAAAATCTATATGTGAGCTTCTTATTTTTTCTTCATCTACTGCTGACCTTAAAAGCTTCTCAAAAGGCGACATGTCAAACCCTTTTTTGTTTTTAAGCTCTTTCATAAACGCCTGAATGTTGCGTATATCAAATACGTTTTCTGTTTCAACGGTTTCTTCGGGAAGGGACATTACATCATCAGCGCTTATTTCCTGCCACACCTTTGCCGCAAGGTCATAATCACCCTGAGCAAAAAGGGCACCGTTCACAGCACCAATTGAAGTACCCACTATGCACCCTATGGGAAGCTCAAGATCACACATTGCTTTATAAGCACCGATATGATAGGCACCCTTAGTACCTCCACCCTCAAGAACAAGTCCAAACATATATCTCACCTCCGTTTTAAAAAAACAGCTGCTGCGGAAAATTACCACAGCAGCTTAACCTTTGTTATTTTTTAAATATCCTTAGTTCTTTGGCTTAAAAAATGATGGAACATTGATGCTTTCCATACCGGGCTTAAGCTTTCTTGCAAAAATATCGCCATCTGCACCAAGTCCTGCTCCTGCAGGTGAGAAAGCAGAGAAGTCACGTCTTGCGCCTCTGTCATCAACGCTCTTTGCAGCAGCGCTAAGACCGGTAACAATAAGAGTAACCTTTATCTCATCCTTCATTTCTTCATCAACAGCAGTACCAAGGATTATGTTTGCATCCGGTGCAACCTGCTCCTGAACAATCTTTGAAACCTCACCCATATCAACAAGTGAGAATTCTGTTCCGCCTGTAACATTGAGAAGTACATTTGACGCACCTGCAATGTTTGTATCAAGAAGAGGACTTTCAATTGCGTTTCTTACAGCATCCTGAGCTGCATTCTCGCCCTTGCCGATGCCGATACCCATATGTGCAACGCCTGAATCCTTCATAATTGTACGAACATCAGCAAAGTCACAGTTCATGATACCAAGCTGTGTAATAACTTCTATTATACCCTGTACGCCCTGACGGAGAACTTCGTCTGCAAGCTTAAAGGAATCTTCTATTGTTGCCTTCTTGTCTGCAATTTTGAAAAGTCTGTCATTAGGGATGGTAACAATTGCGTCAACCTTGTCCGCAAGCTGCTTAAGACCTTCCTCTGCGTTCTTCATTCTTTGAGGACCTTCAAAGAAGAACGGCTTTGTAACAACTGCAACTGTAAGAATTCCAAGGCTCTTTGAAACCTCTGCAATAATAGGAGCTGCACCTGTTCCTGTACCGCCGCCCATGCCGGCTGTAATGAATACCATTTCTGTATTGTTAAGAAGATTTTTAATTTCTTCCTTTGTTTCCTCTGCTGCCTGTCTGCCGATTTCAGGCTTTGCACCTGCACCAAGACCGCCTGTGAGCTTGCCGCCTATCTGAAGAACTGTTGGCGCCTTAACATTTCCAAGCTGATGAGCATCAGTATTAACACAAATAAACTCTGCCTTGTTAACGCCTGCCTCAATCATTCTGTCAACAGCGTTGTTTCCGCCGCCGCCTACACCTATAACCTTAATTCTTGCGCCTTCTATAAATTTATTATCCTCTACCATATCTATGGGCATAACAAAATCCTCCTTCGTATTATTATACGTTCACTATTATATTTTATTTTACTATTTTTTTAAAACATATTCAATAGTTTTTTGAAAAGTTCTTACAAAATAACCAAATATTTTTTACCAAACTTTTGGGTTTTTGCCGAACTTGAGTTGTGCATTTTTACCATTACGGCGTATGCATTGCCTTTCCCGCGGTGGAAAGGTCTATTGTTCCGTGTGCGTTAGAG
>CAZWCO010000183.1:0-3211 GCA_964632665.1 uncultured Lachnospiraceae bacterium
CCGTCTTTACATACGTACTTTGAGCCGATGTTACATCTGCCGCATTTACCAACGCCGCACTTCATACGAAGCTCCATAGTTGTGTAAACCTGAGTCTTGTCGTAACCCATTTCCACAAGACCTGCAAGTGTAAACTTAATCATAATGGGAGGTCCGCAAATTACTGCTGTTTTGGTTGTGTCAAAGCCAAGCTCCTTTACGTAGTTTGGAACAAAGCCTACATGACCGTCCCAGCCCTCTTGAGGATTGTCAATAGTCAGGTGAACATCCACGCCGGAATCTTTTACCCATTCGCTTATGATTTCGTCATAGTCAACCAGGTCGTCTTTGCTTCTTGAGCCGTAAACTATATCAATCTTACCATACTTGTCTCTAAAGTGTCTGCAATAGTTAATTACAGAGCGAAGAGGTGCAAGTCCGATACCTCCGGCGATAAACAAAAGGTCTTTGCCTGTAAACTCCGTATCAACAGGGAACGGATTTCCGTAAGGGCCTCTTATTGTAATCTGCTGTCCGACCTCTGCCTGATGAAGCCACTCTGTAACACACCCGCACTTCTTTATGGAGAATTCCATAAACTCTGTGTTTGTAGGTGAGGAGGTTATAGAAAACATTGCCTCTCCAACACCGGGAATTGAAAGCATAGCGCATTGACCGGGCTTATGGTCAAATGCCTTTTTGCCGTCAGGTGTAACAACTCTGAAGGTTTTTACATCAGGAGTATCAATTCTTATATCTGTTATAACTCCAACAGTTGGAATTAAAACCTCTGTCATATTATTCATCTGCATTTCCTCCTAACGCTTTCATAACCTTTACAATGTTCATGGAAATAGGACACTTTGCAAGACATCTTCCACAGCCTACACAGCTGAAAAGTCCATCATTGTTTTCAGGATAGTACACAAGCTTGTGCATAAAACGCTGACGGAAACGCTCTTTTTGAGAGTTTCTTGAATTTCCGTGTGCCATTTTTGTAAAGTCGGAATACATGCAGGAGTCCCAGCATCTGTATCTTATTACACCCTTGCCTGTGTTATAGTCCTTTATGTCATAGCACTGGCATGTGGGGCATACGAATGTACATGTGCCGCAGCCAAGGCAGGATTCGGAAAGCTCTGCCCATGCAGGATGGTCAAAATATTCCTCTGTTTTGCCGCCGCCAAACTTGTCTTTTGTAAGACTTGCAAGAGGCAGCTTTTTCATGATTTCTGCTGTCTTTTTAATTTGTGCGTCAACTTCCGATGTATCTGTTTCCTCTGTAAGTGATGAAAGGCTTTCAAGAAGCTTTTCGCCTTTTTCTGTGTTGCTTCTGAAGAAAATTTCCTTATCTGTTTTCCAGCAGGTTATATCCCCCTCGGGGTTTGCAGCGTCAATATCAAATGTGCCGCAAAAGCATGTTTCCGATGGTCTTGTACATGCTGTTGAAATAATCACACCGTGCTCCCGTCTTGAAGCATAGTAGCTGTCGCAAGGCTCTGAGAGGAACACTCGGTCAAGGACCTCAAAGCTCTTTACGTCACATGCACGCACACCAAAGACAACAAAGTCTTCTTTTTCGTTCCTTATGTCAATGACCTCAATTTCCTTGTCCTGTGTCTTGAACTCTACAAGGTTTTCACTTTGTGGGAAGAAGAAGTCTTTGGGACTTTTGTTTGTGTTCAGGGAATTTGACATTTCCATGCCCTGTTCCCATTTTTTATATTCTGCACCGTTTTTACTGTCTACGGGGAGGTATAAAGCGGCATTTTGAGAAATCTTTTCAAATACCCTGTCTAAGGCTTCTAAACAGCATTTACGCATTAGCTTCCTCTCCTTTCAAAACAGCCTCGGTAGGCTCAATATCGTCCAGCTTGTAATCAATAAGCGGTCCGCGGCTGCCTGCCTCTGCACCTGCCTGATACTCGCCGTAAAATTCGTTTATATCCTTTATAAACTTTCTGTTTAAAAGGTGGAGAGGAATGTTCTGCGGACATACTCTTGAGCACTCTCCGCAGTCTGTGCAGCGTCCTGCAACGTGGAATGCACGTATTACATGGAACATCTTTTCTTCAAAGCTGTCGGAAATAGCCTTGTTTTCCACGCTTGACTTTGGATTTTCAAACACGCATTTTTCGCATGTACATGCAGGACAAACGTCACGGCATGCATTACATCTTATGCACTTTGAAAGCTCATTTTGCCAGAATGCATATCGCTCGTCCTCTGTCATTTTTTCAAGAGCTGCCACTTCGTCAAAACGGTTTGAGTCAATAACATCACCGTTTTCTCCAAGGAGCTCGTCATATGCAACGCACTTCTTGCTCTTACATGCAATACATCTCTCTGCAAGGACCTTGCTCTTTTCTATTTTAACCTTTCCGTCATAAAGAGTGTCTGCGATAATATAGTCACCCTCGTAGGAAAAACCAAGAATTCCGTCACCGGCAAATTCCTTTACCTTGTTTATATCTGCCATACCGTCACAGGAAATACCCACGGCATAAACCTTTTCTCTGTCAAATCTGTTTTCTGTCAGAAGCTGGTTAAAGCTGTATGTGTCACATGGCTTTAAGAACACAAGTACCTTTTCTTCTGACTTTCTTGTTTCTTTAACAAGATACTTTGAAAAGTTTGCGCCGCAAAAATCGTTATACACAAATTCCTTTTTAAGCTCCTCTGCATTTTCAAAAACTGCGGGAGTAATGTCGTAGGCAAACTCGCCTGTTTTCCAGCCAAGAACACGGTTTACAATATTTTTTTCAAGAAGCTCTGAAGCTTTGTTTATGAGAATTTCACTTGTTATCTTTTGCATCGTAAATCCTCCAATCTCTTGTTTTCACCAAGCTTTGCAACAGCTTCTGTAAATTCATTCATTGTAGCGGCAAATTTTGCACCCTCTGCTGCAGATACCCATTCAACACGGGTACGTTCCTTTTCTATCCCAAGGAAGTTCAGCATAGAGAATAAAAGTGCCATTCTTCTTCTTGTAAAGTAGTTACCTGATGTATAGTGGCAGTCGCCGGGATGGCATCCGCAAAGGATTACTCCGTCAGCACCTCTTTGAAAGGCACGAAGAATAAACATAGGGTTTACGCGGCATGAACAGGGAACCTTTATAATCTTAACATTGTCGGGGTAGTTAAGACGGTTTGTTCCTGCAAGGTCTGCACCTGCGTATGAACACCAGTTACAGCAAAAAGCCACTATTAACGGTTTATATTCGCCATTT
>CAZWCO010000184.1:0-3161 GCA_964632665.1 uncultured Lachnospiraceae bacterium
TTGCCTGACGCAAAACTGGGGTTTCTCGACAGTCTGGCGGCTGTCACATCGGTGACAGCCGCTTTCATCAGCCTGTGATATTTTCTTTTTTCTGCCAGTTGTAAAGCTTTTGCATATACACAGCAGAGATCACCACGCAGGTGAGCGCATATAGGTTATAGATCAGGAAGGTCCACTGTGCCGGGTCTGTCTGCACCATCTTGATGTACAGCCAGATATTGATCAGCATGGACACACATTGCACATAGGGGAACTCGATCAGGTACAAGAGACTTGCCACATTGGCCGCCGCACCGATCACAGATGCGGAATTATCCAAAATCAGATACTCTGAGCCGAAGCCCCGCAGCACCAGGAACAGTGCCGTCCAAACCGTGGCAAAGCTCACGATACCCAGGACCCGCTGTTTCCAGGTCAACCGCTTCAACAGCGCTGCATGGGCGTAGGAACGCTTTTTCCAGCGAATATAGGTAAATATCTGAATGGGGGAAGCCATCAAAATGGAGTACAGCGCCATGCCGTAGAGCCCCAAAAATAAATATACCACCGAGTAGTAGACCGCATTGCAGCCACCAAGCAGAAAGCTGAACCGACTTGCTTTGGTCTGCAAATACATCACGGCGAGGGAAACATACAGCGGCAGTACCCGATAGATGGGGCAGCCTGTCAGCACAGCAGCCACGCCAATCGCCACAGCTGTCACACCGATCAAGATATATTTATATAGATTGCCTCGTAACCTCATCGCAAACGCCTCCGAACACGAGAACAAAATCAACAGAGGATCTCTCCACTCGACCCAAATTATACCACATTTCCCAAAACTGTCAACCACTACCTCCATATCTCGGAGCGAATCCTGATGCAAAGATATATAGGGTCTATTCAGCGTCATGAATCTCGCATGGCTGTTCGGGGACAAGGAGAAATACGGTTTCAGTTTCCAATCAGACACCTCCAAAGCAACGTTGCATCTTCCGCTTACAAATTATACTGGCTACTTAGACTTTCCTGACAACGACGAAGCACTATATCCAGACTAAAATTAACAGGGACGCCTCTACTTGGCGTCCCTGTTATCATTTCGTATCCGTTAAAAACAAAACAAACTTACCTTTCGACCTGGCATACTCGATTTCATTTTTTACACTTTCACCAATGTAGCCGCCGGGATTCACCACATAGATGCCATCAGAAAAATCGATCTTTTTGTAATGAGCTGCAACCAAGCGCTCCAGCTGTTCTGCGGATAACGAATCCCCATTCCCATATACACATTGCAGTACATTATAGCCCTGCTCCGCTTCGAGCTTAAAGGCAACTTCCTGCATCAGCTTTTCAAAACGCATACTTCCGCAAATCGTAAGTGTTTTCATGCAACCACCTCGTTTTGTCAAGTATATCACTGTGGTATTTTCTTGTCAATCGAGGTTCTTAAATCAAATCATGTTACGAATATTCACACGCGTGTTATATTGTTAGACTGCAGTTGCTTTTACTCCATTCATATGCTATACTCATTTACCCAAAGGAGGTTAGCGCATGGACAGAACCAAACTAATTGAGGATTTCAACCAACTATACACCGCCCTGCAATCTCATCCTTATCTGATCGACTTCCCAGAAAAATCAGATGAATTTCGCGAACTATATTCCCAGCGCGTTAGAGCCATATCTGATTATTCGACATTCCTCGATTCGCTGACCGCACTCACTTGTTTCTTTCGCGATGGTCACACCAATATCGAACTTCCTTATCAAGGCACCGATCTCTGCATCCCAATACGCTGCATTTGGGAAAACGAAAAACTGCTTACTGCAGTGCCGTACAGTAATATTCCGCAAAATGCTGAACTTACAGCGATAGAAGGAATACCCATATACGAAATAATTAGGCAATTAGCAAAGAAAATTCCCCACGAAAATATATATCTTGTAAAAAGCAGAAGTGTGGAATATCCATATATGAATTACCACATGTTTAGCCAGCGAAACCTAAATGCACTCTTCGGTGAAAAATCAGAGTATACGATTTCATATCAATACGACAAAAAAGTATGTAATGCTTCCTTAAAACTAGTTCCATATAATGGTTACTTAGAATTCTGTGGCGATCATTTTGTATCATGGAAAATAGACGGAGACAATGCAGTATTAAAACTTGACTCGTGTATTTGTAATCTCGAATATAAAACCGCATTGCAAGATCTGGCATATGCCTGCAATGCAGAAAAAGTTAACACCTTAACCCTTGACCTCAGTCAAAACATGGGTGGAACTTCAGAAGTCATCGAAAAGTTCCTGGAATATGTGAATATCGATTCTTTCCGCAGATATGAGATGGTTGAATATTCTTCTGGAAAACCGGAACGCATTTGCTCACGCACGGACATTATCTCAAACAAGAAAAGAGAATGTCTATTTCCTAATATAATCAATTGCCAAATTGGAAATACAACTTTTAGCAGCGCCCGAACCTTTGCAGTAACACTATATGACAACGGTATTGCTTCGATCATTGGCGAACCAAGCGGAGGAAGACCCAGCTCCTACGGAATGCCTCGCAAATCAACGTTGAAAAACACAGGCATTCGATATCGTGTGTCCCAAGTATGGTTTGGTCGTCCCAATGCAGCGTTGGATTATCAAAAAGCACTAATTCCATGACACGCAACGGCTTAAATCCAAAGATAATTTATACATAAAAGCTCTGCTTTTTCTAGCGGAGCTTTGTGTCCGCGTTACCTATTTTCACAGCCAGGGCAATCTATCGTCATGCCGTCCGCAACAGTCCGGTGGACTGTTGCAGGCATATTTGAGTATCGCTGAATAAAAGTAAAAGCTCCACACTTTCGTGTGGAGCTATGTGTTGGCATTACCTGTTTTCACGGCCAGTCACCTGGCAACTATCGTCGGCGCAAATGTGCTTAACTTCTGTGTTCGGGATGGCCGCGAGCCTTTGCGCCGCCGGGGGCGGATGAAGCAAAGGCGCAGCGTGGGCAGCGGTCGGCGGGGGACGACGGCGCTCCGTCGCCAAGGACATCCGTCGGGCACCGCAACCGGAAACAGGTGGACCAACTTCACAAAGCGACCCCCTATTCATCAAAAAACCTCCACCCAAACGGATGGAGGTTAAATATGTCCGCGTTACCTATTTTCAC
>CAZWCO010000185.1:0-3133 GCA_964632665.1 uncultured Lachnospiraceae bacterium
GAAGCAGTTGACCTTGTTCTGTTTGCTTTTGAAAACGGAAATTCAGGCGATATTCTTGTTCAGAAAGCACCTGCGTGTACTATACAAACACAGGCGGAGGCAACATGCGAGCTCTTTGGCGGAGATAAGAACAAAATAAAAATTATAGGTATACGCCACGGGGAGAAGATGTACGAAACACTTCTTACAAACGAAGAATGTGCAAATGCAATAGATATGGGCGATTTTTATCGTGTTCCTGCGGACAAGCGTGACCTTAACTACGACAAGTATTTTAAAGACGGTAATGTAGAACGGAATAAGCTTAGCGAATTTAACTCAAATAACACAGAGCTTTTGACAGTTGAACAGGTAAAAGAGAAAATGCTTGAGCTTACTTACATACAGGAAGAGCTAAAAAAATAAAGGAAGTGCGTTGATGAAATCCCAACTGCTGTTTATGCTAAAGATAATTGCTGCAGTAATCAATGAAGAAGAGTTGCCTGAGAGTATTGCTAATATTGATTGGAATATGATATACAATATATCCGTTTCCCATAATATAACAAATATTATAGGTTATGCCATGATGACAGGCAGGTACTCTATAGATGCACAGTTAAAGGAAAAGTTTCTTAAATCAGTATCTAATGATATAAGCATAGATACTGTGCAGAACAAAAAAAGTAAAGAGCTTTTTGCAAAATTTGACAGCAATGACATAGAATATATGCCGCTAAAGGGTTTGAATGTAAAAAGATTATATCCGGTTGCAGATTTAAGAAAAATGTCAGACATGGACATTCTTATAAAGGAAGACCAATGGGAAACGATTTCAAAGGTAATGCAGGAGCTGGGTTATGAATTTAAAACCGAAAGCGATCATGAAATAATTTATACAATAAAACCTTTTGTATGTGTGGAACTGCACAAGCGTATGGTTCCCACGTATAACGAGGACTTGTATGAGTATTACGGAGATGGTTGGAAGCTGGCAGTTCCCTTTGGAAATGGAAACCAATATATGCTTCCACATAGCGATGAATTTGTTTATTTAATAGCTCATCTTGCCAAGCATTACAGAGATGCCGGTATAGGCATAAAACATATTACAGATATTTGGTTATATCAGAAAAAAGTTGCGGATTTGGATTTTGAATATATCAATAAACAGCTAAAAAAACTAAATCTTTATGAGTTTTACAAAAACATATCCAAAATGATGCAATGCTGGTTTGATGGTGCAGAGTTTGATAAGATTTCAGTAAGTATAACGGAATTTATATTTAAAAGCGGCGTTTTTGGGAACCTTGAAACCCGTGCTGTAACAGCAGCTATGAAGGATAATATGGATGAGGATTTAGGAAAAACTTCTAAATACAAATATTTAAGGCTTTTATTTCCTAAAATGTGGTACATGAAAAATATATTTCCTGCACTTGCAAATAAGCCGTATTTGCTTCCGTATTATTGGATAAAAAGATTGGTAGTTGGCTTGTTGTTTAAAAGAAGTCATATCAGTTATCATGTAAATAAAACAAACAGTATAGATAATGATAATCTTATTAAATGCAGCGAGCATATGAAAATGGTTGGACTTGATGTATATGCCGGGAGGAAAAAAGAGTGAATATTTTGGTAACAGGTGCAAAAGGCTTTGTTGGAAGAAATCTTACAGAAGCCTTGAAAAATATTAAATCAGGTAAGGACAAAACACGAGGTATTACACAAGATATTGAAATTTTTGAATATGATATAGATACAGATAAAACGCTTCTTGATGAATACGCTAAAAAGGCAGATTTTGTATATAATTTAGCCGGAGTAAACCGTCCTGAAAAGGAAGAAGATTTCATGAACGGGAATTTTGGGTTTGCATCAGAGCTCTTAAATAGTCTTAAGAAATGTAATAACACCTGTCCTGTTATGCTTTCATCGTCTATTCAGGCGGCACTTGATAACCCTTACGGCAAATCAAAAAAGGCAGGGGAGGACCTGTTTTTTGATTATAGCAGAGAAACGGGATCAAAGGTGCTTGTTTACAGACTTCCGAATGTTTTTGGAAAATGGTGCAGACCAAACTACAACAGCGCAGTTGCAACCTTTTGTCATAACATATCCCATGACCTTCCAATTACAGTAAATGACAGAAATCACATGATGACTCTCGTCTATATTGATGATGTTGTAGATGAGCTTATAAATGCACTTAAAGGCTGCGAAACAAAGGACGGGGAATATTGCAAGGTACCTGTTGTCCATAAAATTACTCTTGGTGAAATTGTTGACCTTTTATATAGCTTTAATGAGAGCCGCGTGACAAATGTGGTTCCTGATATGACAGAAAATTCCTTTTCAAAGAAGCTTTACTCAACTTACCTTTCATACCTTGAGCCTGAAAATTTTGCATATAAGCTAAAGATGAACTGCGACCAGAGAGGCAGCTTTACAGAGATTATCCGTACTTTGAATGCCGGACAGTTCAGCGTAAATATTTCAAAGCCCGGTATAACAAAAGGTCAGCACTGGCACAATACAAAAAACGAAAAGTTTGTTGTTGTAAAGGGAAAAGGACTTATTCAGCTTCGTAAAATCGGAACAGAAAAAATTGTAGAATTTGAAGTAAGCGGAGATGAAATTACCGTTGTTGATATGATACCCGGCTATACCCATAACATAATAAATCTTTCGGATACAGAGGATTTGGTTACTTTTATGTGGTGTAATGAGTGCTTTAATCCTGACAGACCTGATACTTTTTTTGAGGAAGTGTAAACTATGAAAAAACTAAAATTAATGACAATAATCGGTACAAGACCTGAAATAATAAGGCTTTCTGCTTGTATAAAGGCATGCGACAAGTATTTTGAGCAGATACTTGTACATACAGGACAAAACTATGATTACACACTAAACCAAGTATTTTTTGACGATTTGGGACTTCGTGCACCTGACTACTATCTTGACGCAGTAGGAGAAAATCTTGGACAGACAATGGGAAATATTATAGCTAAGTCCTACGAGCTAATGGAAGAAGTTAAGCCTGACGCGGTATTTGTTCTTGGTGATACAAATTCATGCCTTAGTGTAATCGGTGCAAAAAGACTTCACATTCCAATTTTCCATATGGAAGCAGGTAACCGCTGCTTTGACG
>CAZWCO010000186.1:0-3122 GCA_964632665.1 uncultured Lachnospiraceae bacterium
GTCCGCCAAAACCGGCAAGCAAAATTTGTTTAGTCATTCTTTTCAGCCTCCTTATCCTTATATACTCCGAGAGGATAGTACGGTATCATATTCTCTTCAAGCCACTGGAGCGCCTTATCCGGTGCAAGTCCCCAGTTTGTAGGACATGTTGAAATAACCTCTACAAGTGAGAAGCCCTTGCCCTCTACTTGATTCTGGAACGCCTTTTTAATGGCTTTCTTTGCATTCCTGACATTTTTTACGTTGTTTACAGCAACTCTTTCAAGATATGTTGCGCCGTCAAGCTGTGAAAGCATTTCACATACCTTTACGGGATAACCAACAGTTTGTACGTCTCTTCCGTAAGGTGATGTTTGTGTTACCTGTCCGGGAAGTGTTGTAGGTGCCATTTGTCCGCCTGTCATACCATAAATTGCATTATTAACAAAGATAACTGTTATATTTTCTCCACGAGCTGCTGAATGTACAGTTTCTGCTGTACCGATTGCCGCAAGGTCACCGTCACCCTGATATGTAAATACTATGTTATTCGGGTCGGAACGCTTTACTCCTGTTGCAACTGCGGGAGCTCGTCCGTGAGCTGCTTGTACCATATCTACATTAAAGTAGTTATATGCCATAACACTGCAGCCTACCGGTGCAACACCGATTGTTCTGCCCTCTATACCAAGCTCGTCGATAGCCTCTGCTACAAGACGATGAATAATACCATGTGTACAGCCGGGGCAGTAATGGAGTACATTATCTGTAAGTGCGTGTGGTTTTTCAAATACTTTCATTACTGTGCACCTCCTGTTTTGTTTGCTTCACTAATTTTGTCAAGTACGTTTTCAACTGTGGGAATCATTCCACCTACACGGTTACAAAGAAGAACCGGCTTCTTGCACTTGATTGCAAGCTCTATATCCTCAATCATCTGTCCCATTGAAAGCTCAACAGATACAAACGCCTTAACCTTATCAGCAACTGCAGCAAGTGCTTTTTTAGGGAATGGCCAAAGTGTGATAGGTCTTATCATACCAACCTTTATGCCCATTTCTCTTGCCTTGTCAATAGCATTTTTTGAAACTCTTGATGCCACGCCAAAGGCTACGACACAAACCTCTGCATCGTCCATTCTATACTCCTCAAACATAGCTTCTGTTTCTTCAATCTTTTTATATCTTTCATATCTTTCAAAGTTTGTTACTTCAAGCTCTTCCGGCTTTAAGAAAAGTGAGTTAACAATTCTTGGAGCTCTTTCGCACTTTGTGCCTGTAAGAGCCCATGACTTGTCATATTCCTTTATTTCGCCCATTTCAAGAGATACAGGCTCCATCATCTGTCCCATTGTACCATCTGAAAGAATCATGGATGTCATTCTGTACTTTTCTGCCAAATCAAATCCCTTAAATGTAAGGTCTACCATTTCCTGAACAGATGCAGGTGCAAGAACTATCATATGGAAATCTCCATGGCCGCCGCCACGTGTTGCCTGGAAATAATCTGACTGTGATGGCTGGATGCCGCCAAGTCCGGGGCCTCCTCTTTGTACATTTACCACAAGTGCCGGAACATCGCAGCCTGCAAGGTACGAAAGTCCCTCGCTCTTAAGTGATATACCAGGGCTTGAGCTTGAGGTCATAACTCTCTTTCCTGTTGCAGCAACGCCTATTACCATGTTAATAGCTGCAATTTCACTCTCTGCCTGTAAGAACACGCCGTCAATTTTGGGCATTCTTTTTGACATATATGCAGCAACCTCTGTCTGAGGTGTTATAGGATATCCGAAGTAGTGACGGCAGCCTGCCATTATAGCAGCTTCAGCCAAAGCTTCGTTACCCTTCATCAAAACTTTTTCTGACATTTCTTTCAATCCTTCCTCGAATAGATTATTTCTCAACTGTGATTACGCAGTCAGGGCACATTGTTGCACACAAAGCACAGCCTATGCACTTGTCCGGCTCTGTAACACTTGCCGGATGATAACCCTTTGCATTTATCTCGCCTGTAAGTTTTACTATTTGCTTAGGGCAGGCAGTTACGCAAAGTCCGCAGCCCTTACACAAATCCTTCTTAAAAGTTACTTTTGCCATAAATTTATCCTTCCCTTTCTATACCCTCTCCTGCCATGTTTGTTTTACATACAGCTTTATGGGCATAACATTTTTTAAAGAAACGCTCTCTGCTATACTTTCGTGTACCGTTGTATATACAACAGGCAGTCCTGAAAGTCTGCTTACTTCATCTGCGTATGGAGCCGACCGTTCAACGTCTTCGGCAGTTGTTATCTCACCAAGATTTGAATTGTTTATAAGTCCTGTAATCTTTATCCCGGAAGCCTGCTCTACCTCACGGAGCACCTCAATTGTAAGCTCCGGAGTTTTGGTAAGAGGTCTGTATTTGTTTATTACAAAGAAAACATCGTAGTCGTTTTCCTTTTTTATTCCCTCTGCATACCGTCCCAGCGCCAACGCTCCTCTGTCGTCTCCGCCTACATCAAGAACACCACAGGTGTCCTTATTATCAAAAAGGCTGTAAACATCCGGTGGAAGTGCAGGCAGGTCCACGTTTGACCCGGCAAATTCCGATGAAATAAGCTTTATATCAGCTTCACCCAGCATTTTTGCACTGTCCTGAGTTCTGAAATATGGATTTACTATGTCAAGGTCTGCTATGCTGACCTTTTCTTGTTTTTCCTTTAGTCTCAGGGCAAAATTAAGTGCTATGTTAGTTTTTCCGCTTCCGTAGTGACCTACGAAAACGGAAATCCTTTTATATTTTAAAGAGTTATTGTCCAATTGAACTCATCCTCACATTTACCCCATTGAATACCTGTAATTGTGTCATAAAGCTTCTGGCTTACTTCTCCAATTTCGTTGTTGTTGATTTCAAATACATCGTCCTTATAACGAAGCTTACCAACAGGAGAAATAACTGCCGCTGTACCTGTACCAAAGCATTCTTCAAGTCTGCCTGTACGTGCTGCCTCTACAAGCTCGTCAACAGAAACCTTTCTTTCTTCTACTGTGTATCCAAGACTCCTGCAAAGCTGGCAAACAGAGTTTCTTGTAACACCCGGCAAAATGCTTACGTTATGCATAGCAGTCCTGATTTTACCGTCAATCTTAAAGCAGATGTTC
>CAZWCO010000187.1:0-3115 GCA_964632665.1 uncultured Lachnospiraceae bacterium
CACCGTCAACCACAGACATAAATGCAAGCTTCTTTTTTTGTAAATACTTCATTATGCTGCCTCACTTCCGGCGGCAGGAACAAATCCGTTTACAATTCCAATAAACTGAACACCGTTAAAATACAGCACCACCTCGTAATGGGTATTTGAAGATGGCTGGAATAAAGATTTTCCATCATAAACAATGCAATCAGTTCCAACCCAGTTAATAACCGTGCTGTCCGGATATCCTACCTCTGTCGGCACCTCGGGACTATCAAAAGATATTGCTGAAATATAATTTTCGGGATATACATCATCTGTAAAATCAAGAGCAAGAGCTGTAAGAGGAAGCAGGCAGCGATATTCCTTATTGTGCATATCCAAAACATTAAAGGAAATACTTTCCTGAATACTATCCGTAAGAATTACGGCAGCATCCTCTTTTATATCGGAAAGCTCCTGAACTTTTGTTTCCATAGCTTCTACATCTGCCTTGTCGCTTTTTCCATCAAGAGCGCTGTCTATATACTCCTTTGTATAAACATCTTGGGTATTTGCCTTAAGATTTATTTCCTGCGTCAGCTGTTCATGGGCTGTAAAACACACTTCCTTTTCCTCGGCAACAGCAGCTTCAAGCGCATCCAATGCCTGAAGAAAAGAAGTGTCTGATAATCTCCTTTGCTCCGCCTCCTCCTGAAGCCTTAATATTATGGCATTATCCTGATTTTCCCTTTGAGTTGTTTCCTCCTCAAGCTTTGATATTATCACTTCATCCTGATTTTTTCTTTGAGTCGTTTCCTCCTCAAGTCTTGTACTGCACTCCTGCACAGCATTTTCCCGTGCAAGCGCCTCGTTATCCATTTGCAGTTTCAGGTCTGCATCTTCGTCTGTTCTTGCACAAACTTCATTTAAAATACTTTGCTCAAGCTCCTTATCCGCAGCATATATTTTCTCCGTTTCCTTATCAATAAGAATTCTTATTAATGCCTCGTTAAAATTTTCATTTACTTTTTCAGGCTGCGGAGTTTCTGCAAATGCGTATTTGTCAACATTTATTTCATAAGCCATATATTTAACTCCTTTCCTTTATCTGCAACTTAAGCTCCAATTCTGTAATGGCTACATCACCGTTTCCTTCTATCTTAAAACGCAGAATATCACCGGGAGAATACCTTATGGGAAGTGTATGCCTTCCTGTTTCTGATATACCCTTGTGAGCGGTCCACTCCCCTCCGTTTACACATGTATAAAAGTTTATAAATCCATCATTAATTTTGCATCTGATTGTTGCATTTATAAGTGACTTATCAGAAAAAGTATCAAAGGTAAGCTCCGGACTTTCTATGTAAAAATCTCCGTATTCTCCCCCTTTTATTTCGTACATACTGTCCGGAGTACAAGCATAAAGCTTTCCCTCATAAAATTCTCCGGAAACAATGTCCGTGTCTGTAAGCTTGCTCCATATACCGTTTTCTGTATTGTACACAACAAGCTCACTACCACCGTCTTCTTTTTTACAGCGAGCATAGTAGCATATGCCATCAGAAAAGGAAACTGCACTTACATACTTTGTATTAAGCTTGTCGGAAATCCGCTCCGGCTTCCCACCGGCATATGCATAAAATCCGTCATAGGAAAGCCATATGAGCATATCTCCTGCATTTGAAATACTTTGCCTGTCAATACAGCCTGTGTTGTATATTCTCTCAATCCCAAAATCCTTTGGCACACTCCCGTATATTACATGGGTATACCCTGCCTTAAAAGCCAAAACTCTTGAATGCCAGGTCTCAATTCCCGTAAAGCCTCCGGGGGTACCCACCGTAACATTCCAGCTATCTGTTGACGCATCGTTGAATTCGTAATACTCAAAAGGCTTTCCAAGAGCTGAAGCAAATATTTCTTCTCCGTTTTCTGAACAACACCATATTCTGTTATGGGCAACACACCCATAGGTTACCTTTGGCATGTATTTCTTTATTCCTCCATATTGGGCACCTGAAGTACTTGACACAGACGCAGGCCACGGTATTACCTCGCCCTTTACATTCCGGAGCTCTACAACCACGGTTATAATCCCGCTTGAATTACTACCGGAAAATGAATGACTTTTTATTACAATCGAGACAGGGCTTGTAGTATTTGAATAGTCTATACTTGATTTAGGATAGATGGTGTTGCACGCTTTCATATTATCCTTAAGCCCATAAAGCGCAATAGTATCTCCAACTAAATATCTTTTCGAAAATGTAGCCGTGTACCAGGCGTTCGGAACTTCTATGAGCTTAAGCTGCGTGATATAGTTACTTGCACTCGTGGAAGGATATTCATTATAACAATACATAGTCCAGGAATTTGAATAGGGATATGTCAATGCTTCATTTGGGTTGCTGACATTTGCCTCCATGGCATATACATATCCGTAAAAATCAGGAAGTGTAATAATTGTACCGTTATAATCAACAGCGTCTGTAAAGCTTGTGAGTGTCATTCTCTTTTCGTTGTCTGTAAAAATGCCATTATAGGAAGCTGCACCGTCTGTGTAATATGCAATACCTCCAAACCCTGTAAACCCGCCTGAATTACGTTTTGGTATAATAAGTTTTTTTATAACTGCACCCTCTGGAAGTGTAATATCAACTTTTTTATTTCCCTTTTCCGAACGTATGCAAGGATACTCCTTATGGCTTATATTTTCCATATCGTAGAACTCGCCGCCCTCTGTCCTCAGCTTCCTGTTTATCCCAAGAAAGCCCTTATACGAAGCTCTGGCGTTGTCTGCTGCAATAGTTCTTTCATAAACCATTTATTTCACCTCCCGGCATGGAAAATTAATATTCGCCAATTTCCTTTGCACCCTTGGAAGCATTTTCCATCTTTTTCTGGACTTCAATATTACCTTTAATGCTTCTATTTATAACCTCTGCAACCTTTCTTGGCACCTTTACGGTTTCTCCAAGCTTTATTTCATAAACCTTGCCGTCACAGGAGGCTGTGGTTGTTGTCCCTAGCTTCTCACTTCCCACAGGAATACAAACAGAAACCTTTTCATTCATGTAATCCATGTACTTTTTATTGTTTATATTTCGTATTTCTTCTAAAGTCCAGTTTACTTTCTTTGCAACATACTGTG
>CAZWCO010000188.1:0-3100 GCA_964632665.1 uncultured Lachnospiraceae bacterium
ATAAATTTTTCTCACTGGTTTTTGATTAAAGGCCCTGTCAAGAGTTTTTTCTAAAAGCTCCTGGTCAACCTTAATATTATCATTTGCTTGCTTATACTCTTTTCTAAACAAAATCATACCCTCCTTCCAGCTTGTCCCGGAGCATATTTCTTGCCCGGTGGAGCAGGGATTTTACAGTGTTTTCCTTTTGTCCAAGGCATAATGAGATTTCTGATATTGACATGTCTTCATAATAAAACAGGTGTATAACGCTGCGATACTTTTGAGGAAGCTCAAGTGTTGCGTAGTATACATCACTTTTTTCTTCATGCTCAAATGGTATATCCTGCGTAAAACCCTCCGTTTTCTTAAACCATGAATCTGAAAAAACATTTTTGCTGCAATTAATGGTTACACGAATAAGCCATGCTTTAATATGTTCTTCGCTATGGAAGTCAATATCCTTTTGTATGTATCTCAAAAAAACCTCCTGAACCACATCATCAGCACTTTCCTTTGATTTTGTCTGGTTCAGGGCAAGTTTATATACCATGGAGAAATATTTTCGGGTCATTTGTTCCTTAAATTCCCGGGACATATAATTGGACACCGCATTCTCCTCCCTTATATATAATACTTTCCGGACTTATAAAAGGTTGCATTTTTTAATAAATTTTTCTTGATTTTATGATTTCGCTCATTTCCAGGAAGCTTTTGTATCTTCCTTTCGAAATTTCGCCCCTGTCAACTGCTTCTCTCACGGCGCAGCCAAGGTCTTTCGCATGAGAGCAGCCACGGAATTTGCAGTCTCCAGAATACTTTTCAATTTCCGGGAAGCATAAAGTAAGCTCTTCAATGCTCATATCGGGAATTTCAAGTGAGCTGAAGCCGGGAGTGTCAAAAACAAATCCGTCTCCCGTACGTATAAGCTCAACATGGCGGGTTGTGTGCTTTCCTCTTTCAATCTTTTCGCTGAGGGACCCGGTTTCCATGTTGGCATCCGTCAAGATATTTAAAATGCTTGATTTTCCAACGCCTGAAAGACCTGAAAAAGCAGTTACACGTCCGTTTATAAGCTCTTTTAATGCATCAAGATTTTCACATTTTTCTGCACTTACATTTATGACGGCATAGCCTGCATTTTCATATATGTCCTTAATATCGTCTCTTTGTGTAAGGTCTGTTTTATTTATACAAATTACTGCGGATATGCCACATTTTTCTGCATAAACAAGCATTTTATCTATAAGCATAAGGTTTGGCTCGGGCGACGCTGCCGCAACTACGATAACAAGCATGTCCACATTTGCAACAGGCGGTCTTACAAGCTCATTTTTTCGGGGGAGTATCTTTTCAACACTCCCCTTATTACCTTTTACCTCTATCTCTACATTATCACCCACCATGGGAGTGATTTTCTCTTTTCTGAACACGCCACGGGCTTTACATTCAAAAATTTTGTTGTCTGACAGTACATAATAGAAACCGCCGATTCCTTTTGTTATAATTCCTGTCTGCATAAATTTGCCGGACCTTTCAGTTTAGTTAAATTCAATATATTCCTCTTTTACAATTTTACCGTCCAGGAATACGACTACCTTTTTTCTTCCTCTGCCGGTAACATCAATTGATACGGTTTCACCATAATTTTTTGTTTTTTCAAACTCTGTGTCGCCGTCTACTGTGATTTTTACATCCACGCTTCCGCTACCCTCGGGAAGTACCATTGTAAATTCCTTTGTTTTGTCCAGATTTACTTCTGTCGGGTCTTCTCCCTCTTCCGGCGGAATAGTCTTCGCCGGAATAACAGTAGGAGCTACAAACTCCTCACCGCCTGATGATACACCTGTACTTAGTACAATTGATACCTGAGTACCTGCCATAACCTGCTTACCGGCTTCAGGGCTTTGAGAAATAACTGTTCCGGCAGGTCTGTCAGACGGCTTACTGTTTACAGAGATAAGCTTTAAATTCCATTGGTTACAAAGTGCCTCTGCACCTGTTCTTGTTTCGCCGTAAAGGCTTGGCACAACAACTTCCTCTGTGGGAATTGGTGTTTCGCTTGCAGGAGGCTCGCCTGTGCTTACATGAATTGTTACAACATCATCCTTATTAAGCTTTGTTCCAACCTCAGGCGACTGACGTATAACCTTACCGAGAGGAACAGTATCGCTGTACTCTTCATTGAGAATGTATGTAAGGTCACATTCTATTATTTCGTTGATAGCATCTTCTACTGCCATACCCTTAACGTAAGGAGTTGAAATACTTCCTCCAGAAGAACCGATACTTACGACAACATGTATTGGGTCAGACCTTATTGCAAAGCTTTTTGCTTCAGGAGTTTGTGAAATGATTTTTCCTTCCTCAACCTCATCGGATAATGAGTATTCAAGCTCTTCCGAAATAACAAGTCCCTTTTCTGCTGCAAGCTCTACTGCGTCTTCAAGGAGCATCTGTGAAAAGTCAGGAACAATCACTCTGCCTGTGCTTTTTCTCATATTTGCATATATTCCAAAGGCTGCGAGTATAAGAATAATTACCGTTATAAAAGCAAGTATTGTAGCAGTTCTGTCCGCCTTTTTCTGCTCCGGTGTCTTTGGTACTTTCACTTTTTTCTGCTTTGATTTTTTCTTTTTTAAATCCTTATCATCAATATGGAACTGTATTGTTTCTCCCATATCGTCTATATCATCAGGAATTACAACATCAACAGGTTTTGACGCAAGTACAGCGTTTAAGTCTTCTATAAACTCTGTTGCTGTCTGATAACGTGCCTGCTGCTCCTTGGATATTGCCTTTGCAACAATATCTGCCAAGGTTGCAGGCACGGCAGGATTAAATTCAAGAACAGACGGAGGCTGTTTTTCTATGTGCATAAGTGCAACAGCAACGGCCGATTCTCCGTCAAAGGGGACTCTGCCTGTGAGCATTTCAAAAAGAACTACGCCAAGAGAATAGATATCTGAACGTGCATCTGTAAATCCGCCTCTTGCCTGCTCAGGAGAGATGTAGTGTACAGAGCCTTTTGCATTGTGGTCATCAACTACAAGAGTTTCTGTACCTGCGGCTTTTGCTATACCAAAATCTGTAACCTTTAGAGTTTTATCTTCGGTTACAA
>CAZWCO010000189.1:0-3096 GCA_964632665.1 uncultured Lachnospiraceae bacterium
CCGCCCTGCTTCTTAATAATAGTACCCTCGAAAACCTGAATTCTTTCGCGGTTACCTTCTTTGATCTTTTGATATACCTTTACGTTGTTACCTACAACAAGTTCAGGTAAGTCTGTTCTGATCTGGTCTTTTGTTAAAGCGTTAATGATTTCCTGTTTGTTCATCACAATGCTCTCCTCTCAATTCTTAGACGTTCGTGCCGACCGGGGCAGAGGACCATCCGTATTAAATCTTGTACATTGTATCATATAAATACAAATTTTGCAATATTTGAATTAACCAAATGTTACTTATTGAAACTAATCAAAAATAATCAATCTGCCTATACTTTATAGGCAAAGGTATTTAGATGTAGAACGGACAAATTCCAACATAAAGTCTGTATCACAGACTTTATGTCCTCCCGCAGTCGTATTCTTATACGTCAAGGGTGGAATTTGGTTGTTATACGCTAAATACTGAGCCTTATATTAATTAGTCAACAAGTTCCAGGATAGCCATAGGAGCACTGTCACCGCGACGTGGTCCCATCTGGATTATTCTTGTGTATCCACCGTTTCTGTCAGCATACTTTTCTGCATATTCTGTGAATACCTTTGTTACAACGTCTTCCTTTGTGATAAATTCCAAAGCCTGACGACGGCAGTGAAGGCTTACTTCGCTGTTTGCTTTTGCCTTCTTACCGAGTGTTATCATCTTTTCTGCCATGCTTCTTGTTTCTTTAGCTCTTGTTACGGTTGTTTCAATTTTACCATTTTCCAAAAAGCTTGTTACAAGGTTTCTGAGCATAGCCTTTCTTTGATCGGTCGGACGACCGAGCTTTCTTGTTCCCGGCATGTCTTTTACCTCCTTACCGTTATTTAGGTATACCGCTTATTCTTCTTCTCTCTTAAGAGCAAGACCTAAGCCGTACAATTTGTTTATAACTTCTTCAAGCGATTTCTTACCAAGGTTTCTGACCTTCATCATGTCTTCCTCAGACTTGTTTGAAAGGTCTTCAACGGTATTAATGCCTGCACGCTTAAGACAGTTGTAAGAACGAACAGATAAGTCAAGCTCCTCAATTGTCATTTCAAGAACCTTTTCCTTCTTGGTTATTTCGCGTTCAACAATAACCTCTCTGTCCTTTGCTTCCTCTGACAAATCAACAAACATACGAAGAAGGTCGTTCATAAGCTTTGCAGCAAGGCTGACAGCTTCGTCCGGCTTTGTTGTTTTGTTAGTCCACACTTCAACGGTCAGCTTCTCACGGTCGAGGTACTGTCCGCTTCTTACATTTTCAACTGTATAGTTCACCTTATTTACAGGTGTGTAGATGGAATCCACGGGGATTACACCAATTGCAGCTTGCGTCATTGACTTATTCTTTTCTGCAGAAACATAGCCTCTGCCTCTTTCAAGTACAAGCTCCATATAAAGATTTGCATCTTCATTAAGTGTTGCAATATGGAGGTCAGGGTTGAAAACTTCAACATCGTCATCACATTTGATGTCGCCTGCCTTGATTTCACACGCACCCTTTGCCTCTATTATAACAGTTTTTGGAGTGTCACAATGAAGCTTTACTGCAAGCTTTTTGATATTGAGGATGATTTCTGTTACATCCTCTGTTACACCGGGAATAGTCGAGAATTCGTGCTGTACACCGTCAATTTTAATTGAAGTAACAGCCGCACCGGGAAGTGATGAAAGCAGAATTCTTCTAAGAGAATTACCTATTGTTGTAGCATATCCTCTTTCCAGATCTGTCATGCTAAATCTTCCGTAGCCTTTTTCTATGTCTACTTCTTCTCGCTCTATTCTGGGCTTTTCCATTTCGATCATACGAGAACCCTCCTTTTGACAATCATATATACTATATATCTTATATATCCACTTACCGAGGGTAACATGTTTTTATTATTTAGAATACAACTCGACGATTAAGTGCTCTGCTACCTCAAAGTCAATGTCTTCTCTTTCTGCAAGGCGTACTACCTTTGCTGAAAGTGTATTCTTATCCATGTCTAACCACTTAGGAATAATTCTTGAAGAATTAGCTTCAACTATATCCTTCATTCTGTCAGAGTTCTTTGTCTTTTCCTTAAGAGTGATTTCTTCACCCGGCTTTACAAGGTATGACGGGATGTCTACTCTTTTTCCGTTTACAAGAACGTGACCGTGGTTAACAATTTGTCTTGCTTCTCTTCTTGTATTCGCAAGTCCGAGACGGAATATTACGTTGTCAAGTCTTGACTCGAGAATCTGAAGGAACATTTCACCTGTGATTCCCTGTCTCTTTGTAGCCATTACATAGTATTTTCTGCACTGCTTTTCCAAAATACCATAGATGAACTTAACCTTTTGCTTTTCAGTAAGCTGCAAACCATACTGGCTTTGCTTTTTTCTGCCTTGCTTAGGGTTCTTGTTTGAGCTCTTGTCAACACCCATAACAGTAGGCTCTATGCCCAATGTTCTACATCTTTTCAAAATGGGCTGCATATTCTTAGCCATGCGTTTTTCCTCCTAACATACAATAATACAAATCAAACTCTTCTTCTCTTTGGCGGTCTGCAACCGTTGTGAGGAATTGGAGTTACATCCTTAATCATGTTTACTTCAAGACCTGCAGCCTGAAGTGCACGAATTGCTGCTTCACGACCTGCACCAGGGCCTTTAACGTAAACTTCTACGCTCTTCATACCGTGCTCCATTGCAGCCTTTGCAGCTGTTTCTGCAGCTGTTTGTGCAGCAAAAGGAGTACTTTTTCTTGAGCCTCTGAAGCCGAGTCCGCCGGCACTTGCCCAAGAAATGGCATTACCTGCAGTATCTGTGATAGTAACTATTGTATTGTTAAAGGTTGAGCGAATATGTGCTGCGCCTTTTTCGATATTTTTTCTGTCACGACGTCTTGTACGTGTGGTTTTCTTAGCTACCTTAGCCATTTAGCTTATCCTCCTTATTTTTTCTTGCTTGCTGCTGCCTTTTTCGGGCCTTTACGGGTTCTTGCATTGTTCTTGGTGTTCTGACCACGAACAGGAAGTCCCTTTCTGTGTCTGATTCCTCGGAGACAGCCAATTTCCATAAGTCTCTTGATATCAAGAGCAAGCTGACGTC
>CAZWCO010000190.1:0-1707 GCA_964632665.1 uncultured Lachnospiraceae bacterium
ATACTTGTCTTTTGCAATAAGAGCCGCACCAAACGCACCCATTATGCCGGCTATGTCAGGTCTTATGACCTCCCTGTCCGACACAAGCTCAAAGGCACGAAGTATGGCGTTGTTATAAAACGTTCCACCCTGTACAACTATGTTTTTGCCAAGAAGTGATGTATCTCTTAGCTTTATAACCTTGTATAATGCATTTCGCACAACAGAGTAGGAAAGTCCGGCACTTATATCTGCTACTGTTGCACCCTCTTTTTGCGCTTGCTTAACTCTTGAATTCATAAATACTGTACAGCGTGTGCCGAGGTCAACAGGGTTTTCTGCTTTTAATGCCTCTGAAGCAAAATCAGGAGTACTAAGTCCAAGTGATTCAGCGAAGGTCTGAATAAAAGAGCCGCAACCGGACGAACACGCTTCATTCAGCATTATGCTTTCAATAACACCGTTTTTAAGCTTCATGCACTTCATATCCTGACCGCCGATGTCTATTATAAAATCAACATCAGGTACAAAAAACGAAGCAGCTTTATAATGAGCGATTGTTTCAATCTCACCGACGGGTATATTAAACGCTTCTTTACACAGCTGTTCTCCATATCCTGTTGCAGCCGCATTTGCAATAAATGCACCGTCAGGAATAAGAGAGTATATTTCCTTTAAAACACTATGTGCTTTTAAAAGAGGACTGCCGTCATTTTTGGCATAGTGGTTATAGCATATTCTGCCAAGTTTATCACAAAGCACAGCTTTTAGTGTTGTTGAACCAATATCAAGACCAAGAAAAAGCTCACCCTTCGCCTTGCTAATATCAAAGGTTTCAGCAGTACATTTTTCATGTCTTTGTATAAATCTTTCATATTCTGCATTGCTTTCGAAAAGAGGCTTCATTCTTGTAATCTGATGATGTGCCTTTTTATCTTCGGAGAACATGTCTATAATATCCGATATGAGATATTCTTCCTCTCCTGTCATAAAGGACGCACCCAAAGCAACAAACAACTGTCCGTTTTCGGATGCGGAAAAGCTTTTTGCATTTTCCTTTAAAGTTTCCTCAAACCGTTTCCTCAGCTCTGAAAGATAATGCAGTGGTCCGCCAAGAAATAGGATATTGCCTTTTATTGGTCTGCCCTGTGCAAGACCGCTTATGGTTTGTGTTACAACCGCCTGGAAAACAGAGGCTGCAACATCTTCCTTTGTAGCACCTTCATTTAAGAGCGGTTGTATGTCAGACTTCGCAAAAACTCCGCATCGGGCAGCTATGGGGTATATTGTTTTATGGTTTTCTGCCAGAGCATTAAGTCCTGATGCGTCAGTTTTTAAAAGTATCGCCATCTGGTCTATAAAAGAGCCTGTACCACCGGCGCATGTACCGTTCATTCTTTGTTCAAGTCCGTTTGTAAGATACAAAATTTTGGCATCCTCACCGCCAAGCTCTATTACAACATCAACCTCCGGATAGAACTTAAGCACAGCCGTTTTTGTTGCAACAACCTCCTGAACAAACGGAAGTGACAGCATTTCGGAAATGAGCAAACCGCCGGAGCCGGTTATTGCAACCTTTACACATTCTCCGTCAACTTCATTTTTTGCTTCTTCAAGCAACTCCTTTACAGTTGCAATTATGTCGGAAAAGTGTCTTTTATATCTGGAAAATATTACATTATTACTATCAGCACGGATAATGGATTTTACAGTTGTAGATCCAACATC
>CAZWCO010000190.1:1717-3047 GCA_964632665.1 uncultured Lachnospiraceae bacterium
ATTTATCACCTCTTAAATATCAAAAGCCTACAAGATAAATTATACTCTTTTCGACTTTTTTTGTCAAGGAAATACAAATTTGTTTACAATTAAAACAAAAACACCGGAAAAGATACATAATCTATCTTTTCCGGTGTATATATCAGTTTTTCAAACTATGAATAGGCGCCGGTATTCTTCCGCCCCGTCCAATGAACTCGCTGTTATCAAGTTTACTTACCTTCATAACAGGTCCGGAGCCGAGCAGTCCACCAAATTCCACCGTATCCCCAACCTTTGCGCCGGGTGCCGGGATTATTCTTACAGCTGTTGTTTTTGTATTTACAACTCCGATAGCGGCTTCATCCGCTATAATTCCTGAAATTATATCCGCAGATGTATCACCGGGAACAACAATCATGTCAAGTCCTACCGAGCATACACACGTCATTGCCTCCATTTTTTCAAGTGAAAGTGAGCCTGCTTTTGCAGCGGCTATCATGCCTGCGTCCTCACTTACAGGTATAAACGCTCCTGAAAGTCCGCCAACATAGCTTGACGCCATAACTCCGCCTTTCTTGACTGCGTCATTAAGAAGTGCAAGAGCTGCAGTAGTTCCATGAGCACCACATTGCTCAAGTCCCATCTCCTCAAGGATATATGCAACACTGTCACCCACAGCCGGAGTTGGTGCAAGAGACAGGTCTACTATACCAAATGGTACTTTAAGCCTTTTTGAAGCCTCCATTGCAACAAGCTGACCCATGCGTGTGATTTTGAAAGCAGTTTTCTTGATTGTTTCGGCGATCACTCCAAGGTCCTCGCCGGCAACCTTTTCAAGAGCACACTTTACAACACCGGGGCCGCTTACACCTACATTTATAACACATTCACCTTCGCCTGCGCCGTGGAACGCACCTGCCATAAAGGGATTATCCTCAACAGCGTTTGCAAAAACCACAAACTTTGCACAGGCAAAGCCCTGAGTATCCTTTGTAAGCTCTGCCGCTTTTTTTATAATTTCACCCATTTGCTTAACTGCGTCCATGTTAATGCCTGCTTTTGTTGAAGCAACATTTACGCTTGAGCACACAATATCAGTTGACGCAAGAGCTTCGGGAATTGATTCTATAAATACCTTTTCCGCTTTTGTATAACCTTTTTGCACAAGAGCGCTGTATCCGCCTATAAAATTCACGCCTACCGTCTTTGCAGCACGGTCAAGGGTTTTTGCGATTTCCACACAGTCTGCTACTGTTGGATTTTCAAGTGCCTCCACCAGATTTGATATAGGTGTTACACTTATCCTTTTATTTATAATGGGAATACCAAATTGCGCTTCTATATCCTC
>CAZWCO010000191.1:0-3032 GCA_964632665.1 uncultured Lachnospiraceae bacterium
GTCCATAATCTCGGCCGTGTAGCCGTTTTTCTGCGCCCACATCTGATACATACGCATAAGCATTTCGCACCAGTCCTGTGCCTCTGTACCGCCGGCGCCGGCATGAAAGTCCATGATTGCATTACATCTGTCATAGTTTCCGGAAAGAAGAGTCTGGAGAGTCATTTCCTCTAAAGTCTTTAAAATATCCTCAACAGCTTCTGTAATTTCGGGAAGCATTGACTCGTCATTTTCTTCGTTTGCCATTTCTATAAGGAGAAGGGTATCTTCTCTTGCTCCGCTTAAAGCCTCAAATTTTTCCACCTTGTCTTTAAGCTGCTTCGTTTTCTGAAGCACCTTCTGGCTGTTTTCCATATCGTCCCAAAAATCGCTTTGGGCGCTCATTTCTTCAAGCTTTTCTATTTCAGCTTTGGCACCTGCGATGTCAAAGTGAATCCCTCAATTCGTTTATATTTTGTGCAAGTCCGTTTAGCTGGACTTTGTATTCATCATACTGTAACACTATATCACTTCCTTGTTAAATTATTTAATTAGGGATGTTTAAAAATGCACAGACCGTTCAATGGAATTGAACTACGAATTCAACGAACCTCTCGGCGTATAAACATACGCCTTCGGGCAAGGTATTATGTGGTTTTTTGCCACATAATACTTCGTTTCGTGCGTTCTGCACTATTTTTATTCCATCCCCGATTTGTATCTAACTTACTCAACGACCACAACAATGTTTAAACTTCTTTCCGCTTCCGCAAGGACATGGGTCATTTCTTCCTACATCCTTTTTAGCACGGACGGGCTGCTTTTTGAGTGAGCCGTCACCACCTGTGTCAAGTGGCTTTGCTACTTGTTCACGCTGAATTTTGATTTTGGGGACAGCGGACAGGATATATCTTACGGTGTCACGCTTGATTGACTCTATCATGCCGTCATACAGCTCACTTGCAATGTTCCTGTATTCAACAACAGGGTCATGCTGTCCGTAGGCACGGATACCGATTTCACGTTTTACGTGCTCCATTTCATCAAGGTGGTCCATCCAGAGACTGTCTACTACACGGAGCATTATCATGCGCTCAAGCTCAGGCATGTTTTCGCCAAAGATTTCCTGCTGACTCTTCATAACGCTGTGTGCAATGGAAGAAAGTCTTTCCTTGACATCATCGCGTGTGATGCTATCAAGCTCTGTATCTTTAATCTGGAACTTGCCTTCTGCTCTAAGTGTTGTGTTTGCAAACTCTGTGATTGCACGAATGTTCCACTGCTCCGGAATCTCGGAAATGCCGATATAATCGTCAAGAGCAGAGTCTATGACGCTGTCTATCATATCAACTATTGTGCCGTGGATATCTTCTCCGTCAAGCACCATCTGACGCTGCTTATATATAATTTTACGCTGAGTATTCATTACCTCATCGTATTGGAGAACGTGCTTTCTTGAGTCAAAGTTACGGCTTTCAAGGTTTTTCTGTGCGTTTTCTATAGCACCTGAGAGCATTTTTGCCTCGATTGGCTCATCCTCTTCAAGTCCCATTCTGTCTACCATTGCCTTAACTCTTTCCGAGCCGAATATTCTCATAAGGTCATCATCAAGGGACAGGAAGAACCTTGACGCACCCGGGTCGCCCTGACGGCCTGCACGGCCACGAAGCTGATTGTCTATACGGCGTGATTCGTGTCTTTCTGTGCCGATTATAAATAGTCCTCCGGCTTTCTTTACTTCCTCCTGTTCAGGAGCGATTTGTGCCTTGAACTTGTCATAGTTTTCACGGAATTTTGCTCTTGCATCAAGAATTTCCTGATTATCAGTTTCGCCAAAGCCTGTTGCTTCGCTTAGAAGCTCGTCTGTAATACCCTGCTTTATAAGCTCATGCTTTGCCATGTACTCTGCGTTACCGCCAAGCATAATATCGGTACCTCTACCCGCCATGTTTGTGGCAATTGTAACAGCACCCTTTTTACCTGCCTGCGCTACAATTTCTGCTTCCTTTGCATGGAACTTTGCATTTAGCACCTCGTGGGGTATGCCCTCACGCTTTAAAAGCTTTGAAAGCTGTTCTGATTTTTCTACATTTACAGTACCAACAAGCACCGGCTGACCTTTTGCGTTACATTCCTTTATTTGCTTTATAACCGCTTTGTACTTGCCTGCCTCTGTTTTATATACGCTGTCGTGATAGTCTTCTCTTGCAACAGGCTTATTTGTTGGAACTTCAACACAGTCAAGTCTGTAAATCTGCTGAAATTCCTCTTCCTCTGTAAGAGCTGTACCTGTCATACCTGAAAGCTTATTATAAAGTCTGAAATAGTTCTGGAAAGTTATTGTGGCAAGAGTTCTGCTTTCGTTTTCTACCTTAACTCCCTCTTTTGCCTCAATTGCCTGATGAAGTCCGTCAGAATAACGTCTGCCGGGCATTATACGGCCTGTAAACTCGTCAACTATCTGCACCTGTCCGTCAACAACAACGTATTGCTTATCTCTGTGCATACAGCCGTTTGCCTGAAGCGCCTGGTTTATATGGTGCTGAAGCTTCATGTTATCAGGGTCAGAAAGATTATCTATTCCAAACGCCTGTTCTGCCTTTTTTATACCCTTGTCTGTAAGGGTAGCAGTTCTTGCCTTTTCGTCCACAATATAGTCTGCGTCTACGTTTTCGTCATGCTGCTTGTCGTCATGCTCTGTTACAACAAGCTTCTTAAGACGCTTTACGAAGCTATCTGCATGAGCATAAAGCTCGTTTGCATTTTGTCCCATGCCGGAAATAATAAGCGGTGTTCTTGCCTCGTCTATTAAAATAGAGTCAACCTCGTCCACAACCGCATAGTTATGACCTCTTTGTACCATTTCCTCCTTGTGTACAACCATGTTGTCACGGAGATAGTCAAAGCCAAGCTCGTTATTTGTTCCGTAGGTTATGTCACATGCATAAGCCTCACGTCTTTGCTCATTGTCAAGGTCATGGATTATAAGACCAACGCTTAGTCCCAAAAACCTGTAAACCTTACCCATCCATTCACTGTCACGCTTTGCAAGG
>CAZWCO010000192.1:0-3012 GCA_964632665.1 uncultured Lachnospiraceae bacterium
AATCCTAAGACCTTATAAAGCGGAACGACACATAGGTCGTTCCCTACAATGCGGTTCATAAAGAACTGCCGAACCCTACGATAAAAGGCAGAAACGATTGATTTCGTTTCTGCCTTTTGAAATTACTGTCCTTAAGAGTACGCCTCATTACAGGCTGCGTTTTTGTCATATAAGTTTATTCATGTGCAAGTATAAACTTTGAATTTGTAAGCTCAATTTCACTAAGGTTTGAGTAGTCATTTGCATAGTTATAGCTTGCATTTTTCTTATACCATGTTCTTGACTCAAAGAAGCTTTGAATATCAGCTCTCTTAAAGGCTCTGCCATGGCGTGCAAAAATTTCGTTTCTTGCAATTTCAAGCTGTGTCTTTGAAAGACCTTGCAGGTCTGCTTCTGTAAGAAGTCTTGTTGATGAGTCCGGAATAACATATCCGTCCTTTGAAAACGCGTCAATATCGGTTATGTTATAAACAGGAAGTCCGTAGTAGATATCCTCTGTTGCAACAGCGTTAAGAGAGTATATAGCGGGAACGCCTTGTGAGAGGCTGTCAGCATTTACATAAGCAAAGTAAACTTCGTCTCCTATTGCAAACTTAGCAACCGACCTTCCGCTAACCTCTGCCGTTTCAACAGACATAACCTGTACAAGCTGTGAGCTTATTGGCTTTCCCTGTGCAATAGCTGTTTGTGATACAGAGCCGGCAGGGAATGCAGTTGTCACAGGTTTTACAACTGTATTTGTAACGGGTTTCTTTGTTGCCGCAGGTTTTTTGGTAGCTGCAGGCTTCTTTGTAATAACCGGTGCAGGTGTTTCATCGTCAACCACAGGAACAGAAACAACAGGCGCTTCAGTTATAACCGGCTCAACAATAAGAGTTTCTTCCGGTGTAACAGTTGGCTCCGGAGTCTCTGTTGGGAGAGTAGAGGGCGTTACAATAACAACCTCATCGCCATTTTCCTCCATGTTATTTTTAAAGGTATGCACTCCGTATGCAGCCGCAGCAGCAACTGCTGCCAAAGCCACAATAATTCCTATAATTTTATTTCTGCGCTGTTTTCTTTTCTTTTTCATTCTGCGCGTTTGTATTTCTTCAAGTCTTGCATTTTTGTCAAATGCAGGAGCAAATTCGTCTTCTGTGTCGAGTAGTTCGCCGCAGTTTATGCAAACGGAGGCGTTATCATCATTTAATGCATTACATTTGGGGCAGTTCATTACACTCAATCCTTTCAACACAATATTTTATAACAGAGTCCTGTGAAAATGCGTGAAACTCCATAATATACAAATATTATACATGACAGAGGATATTATGTCAACGTCAGTAATATTAAGTTATATTATCATTTATCTTACTTATGTTTTTCACATTTTGTGATAAAACCCGCCCGGCAGCTTCTTTATTTTGCCCTCAAGCTCAAGCATAAAGCACCTTGAATTACATTCCGGCAGGGTAATCCCAAGGACCCTTGCAAGGGTATCAACATCCATATCCCTGTTATGTAATGCAGAAAGCAGAGGATCTGTTTCAAAATCCTCCCTTTGACAGCTTGTTTTTGCTGCTGTTTTTTTCTTATACTTTTTAAGAATATCTTCCGGCGCAAATGCCGGCACAGCCCCTTTCTTAAGAAGTTCATTTGTACCCTGATTAAGATATTTATCTATCTGACCGGGAATTGTAAATACAGGTTTTTTAAGTCTTTTTGCGTATGTTGCCGTTATCATTGCCCCGCTTTTTTCAGGAGCCTCTGTAACAAGCACAGCGTCACTAAGTGCTGCAATAATTTTGTTTCGGCATGGGAAATACTCAGGTCTTGGCTGTGTGCCGGGAGGGTATTCAGAAAGAAAAACACCCTTTTCAAGAACTCTTTCATAAAGCTCCCTGTTTGTAGGTGGGTATATATAATCAACTCCGCCGCCAAGAACACATATCACGTTTTTTTCTTCCTTTAGAGCGGCTTTAACAGCTTCGGTGTCAACACCCATGGCAAAGCCTGTGACAATTACTATACCGCTTGTTGCAAGCTGGGATGAAAACCTTTCTGTTATGCTGCGTCCGTATTCCGTCATACGTCTTGTACCCACAATGCCTATTGTACTTGAAGCCTTCAGCACTTCAAGATTTCCTTTTGCATACAAAACGTATGGCGGTACTTTTGCCTTTTTAAGCTTCTTGGGGTAGAGTCTTGAATTAGGAGTAAGAATGGTTATATTTTTTATTTTACATAGGTCTATAATTTCGTGAACATGTGTAAGGTCCTTGTCAAGAAGCCGTGAAACAGCCTTTTCCGTCAAAAAATTATCGTCTGTAAAGTTATCAGCTTTATATATGCTTTCAAAGGTTTTGTATTTCTCCAGAAGCTTTTTTGCCTGTATGTCCGTAGCCGCATTTTTAAGCCACAGCCTGTAATAAATATCCTTCACCATATTCACTCCCTTCCTTGTAAGTATACACTATAAAGCAATAGTTTTTCAATACCATATTATTTTATAACTTTTAAGAAAAAATACTTATACCTTTTGTGCAAAACATAAAAAAAGCATAAAAAATGTGAAATTCGATAAAAAATTAACATTTTCCTCTTGTATATTTTTTCGTTTTGTTGTAAAATAAGGAAGATGGAGTATGCGCTCCGCATTAATAATGTTTTTTTAGGAGGAATTAATCATGGCAGTTAAAGTTGCGATTAATGGTTTTGGTCGTATCGGACGTCTCGCATTCAGACAGATGTTCGGTGCAGAAGGTTACGAAGTGGTAGCTATCAACGATTTGACAAGCCCTAAGATGCTTGCTCATTTGTTAAAGTATGACTCATCACAAGGCAGATATGCTCTTGCTGATAAGGTAACAGCTAGTGAAGATTCAATCACAGTTGACGGTCAGGAAATCAAAATTTATGCATTCCCTGATGCAAATAACTGTCCTTGGGGCGAGCGTGGCGGAGACGTTGTTCTTGAGTGCGCAGGCTTCGACTGCTCAAACGATAAGTCACATTCTCATATCAATGCCGGTG
>CAZWCO010000193.1:0-700 GCA_964632665.1 uncultured Lachnospiraceae bacterium
GCACAGACCGTTCAATGGCTTTAACTGTGCATTTATAAGCAATCACGATTAGTGACAACTCATAAATTATTGTAGGAATTCGCAGAAATGCGAATTCCTATTCATTTTATGCCATTGAACTACGAACTCATCGCACCACTTGACGTACCCACGTACGCCTGCGGGCAAGGTATTATGCTACATAAGTAGCATAATACTGCGTTTCGTCCGTTCTGCACTATTTTTATTCCATCCCCTTGGATTGTGGGCTGACTTTATAAACAGCCTCTTTTCATTGGACAGAAAAAAGCTCCAGAACAGACTTTTTTACATCCACTTTTTAAATTTACTTTTTGCGGAATGAATTACAATCTGTACACTCAACCATTGTAGGATTCATTTCATGTGTTCCGATTGATACAGAATTAAGTGAACAGTAATCCTTGTCCTGACAGTGATGAGCACATTGCTTTACTGTACACTTAATACTTTCGTTTGCATTTGAACAATTTCCCATTGCTAAATTCCTCCCAAAAATAATTTATATGAAGTAACATTTCTGCTACACTTATATTTTAAACCTTTGCAGAAAATCTATTCAGGTAATTTTTAACTAAAAAATTCAGAAATTTACTTGACAAATCTTTTTGTTTGTGTTATAGTCATTATGATGAATTTTTGAAAGGATAGTGGATATAATGCTACATAATCTATATTTTGG
>CAZWCO010000193.1:710-2974 GCA_964632665.1 uncultured Lachnospiraceae bacterium
GTTGCATTATTTCGGACTGATTATTTCAGGATTAACCCGGTAATTCATAATCCACCGCTCTTTTGCTTAAGTAAAAAGAACAGGTGGATTTTTTGTTTTTCTGAGTTAAAAATTTTAAGAAAGTGGTGACCAAAGTTGGCAAATTATTACCAGAAAGAAATTGAAACCATGCCACGCGAGGAACTTAAAAAGCTCCAGAGTGAAAGACTTGTTGCTCAAATCAAGCACGTTTACGAAAATGTTCCTTATTACCGTGACAAAATGATTGAAAAGGGTGTAACACCCGATGACATTCATGGAACAGAAGATTTACATAAGCTCCCGTTCCTGACCAAGAACGACCTCAGAGATGCATACCCATACGGACTTCTTGCAAAGCCTCTTGAGGATTGTGTAAGAATTCAGTCCACATCAGGCACAACAGGAAAAAGAGTTGTTGCGTTTTATACTCAGCACGACATTGACCTTTGGGAAGACTGCTGTGCACGTGCCATAATGGCAGTTGGCGGCACAAATGAAGATGTGTGTCAGGTATGCTACGGCTACGGACTTTTCACAGGCGGCCCGGGACTCAACGGCGGCTCACATAAGGTAGGCTGTCTTACACTTCCTATGTCCTCCGGTAACACAGACCGTCAGCTCCAGTTTATGACAGACCTAGGAGCAACAATCCTCTGCTGTACACCGTCATACGCTGCATATCTTGCAGAGTCAGCAATTGAAGCAGGTCTTCAGGATAAGCTGAAGCTCAAGGCAGGTATTTTTGGTGCAGAGGCATGGACAGAAGAAATGCGTCACGATATCGAAGAAAAGCTTGGACTTAAGGCATATGACATATACGGTCTTACAGAGCTTTCAGGTCCGGGTGTATCCTTTGAATGTACTGCTCAGGCAGGTATGCACATATGTGAGGACCACTTTATAGCAGAAATAATTGACCCTGTAACAGAAGAAGTTCTTCCATATGGTGAAAAGGGTGAGCTTGTATTCACAGCACTTACAAAGGAAGCATTCCCGATGATAAGATACCGTACACGTGATATATGCGTTTTGAACAGTGAGCCTTGTGCATGCGGCAGAACACATATCCGTATGTCAAAGCCAATGGGACGTTCTGATGACATGCTCATCATCCGCGGCGTAAACGTATTCCCGTCACAAATCGAAACTGTTCTCCTTAACAAAGGAATGACAGCAAACTACCAGATAATTGTTGACAGAGTAAACAACAGCGACACCCTTGATGTTCAGGTGGAAATGCCGCCGGAGCTTTTCTCCGACTCTGTTTCAGAGGTATCAAAAATAGAAAAAGACCTTGTAGAAGCACTTAAGTCAATGCTTGGTATTGCTGCAAAGGTACACCTTGTTGCACCAAAATCAATTACAAGAAGTGAAGGCAAGGCAGTACGTGTAATTGACAAGCGTAAGCTTTATTAATAAAGGAGGCAAATATTTATGATAATTAATCAGATTTCTGTTTTTCTTGAAAACAAGCCGGGAAAGCTTTCAGAGTTTGTAAATGTACTGGCTGATAACAAAATTGACCTTGAGGCTCTTTCAATTGCAGAAGCTCAGGACTACGGCATTGCACGTATAATTGTTGATAAGCCGGCAGAGCTAAAGGCAATCCTTGCAGAAAAAGGCTGGCCATGCACATCAACACCTGTTCTCGCTGCTCACGTTCCTGATGAGCCGGGAAGTCTTACAAAAATATTGTCTGTGCTTGCAGACAGTAATGTTAGTATTGAGTATTCATATGCGTTTTTCTCAAGGAATGACGGACCTTGCGTTGTTCTTCGTGTTGAGGATAATGAGGTGGCACAGAAGTTGCTTCAAAATGCTGGGATACAATGCTAAAAAAGTGAAAAAAGAAATTCGCAATGCGGATTTCTTTTTTTTATAAACTTAATAAATTGTGATTTAACTGAATTAGATAGAGTAAAAATCCAATACAAAGTAAATATTATGGTACAAACTTGGACTTTCAAAAATTTTATTCCGACTGCAATGCCTTTCAAACAATTATACTTCCGCTTCGTTTGGAAGGCAAGGGTGCTCGCCGAGGCTATGTGCCGAGTGGCTTAGCATCCGGTTGCACAAAGGAATAAAATTTTTGGAAGATTGGTAGAGACATCAAAACAGCTAAACAAACTTTATTTACAAGCTCCATGCAATGGCCGCTTGTGGGGGTGTGGGGGGAATCGGAACCCCCACTGTTTTGGTTCTTTTGCGTTCAAAAGAACAAATTAGTAAAACTATAAATT
>CAZWCO010000194.1:0-2945 GCA_964632665.1 uncultured Lachnospiraceae bacterium
GGTTTAAAATATCACTTGCAGGATAAACAGATGCAAACATCATATCAATTTCGCCGTTTATAAGTCTTTGGTAAGATTCATGGCTCTTACTGTGCTTTAAAGGCTTGGATGGGTGATTTGACCCATTATAAAACAAATTATAAACCGCGTTTGTAAAAGGATAGGTGGATGTCGAGCCGTCAATTCTCGGCATTTCCTTATCAAATCCAAACTCTTCGGCAGCTTTTGACGGATACACAGGGCAGCGGTCACTTATTGTATAAAGCATGTTTGCTACATCATATCTTGATGCATTTTTCTGCGGATCCAAAACCCGTACAGGATTTTCCGGGTCAGTATCGTCATAACCGGACGGAGCATAATCGCCAATCAGCTCGTAAGACGAAATTGCCCATCCAGACACTTTATCATAGTCCTTTGCGTTCATATGCTCGTTGCCGGGATAGCCAAGATTTGCGTACTTTACAGCCCGGGCTGCCATGCATGTAAATTCTTCCCTTGTTACATTCCTGTATGGAGAAAAGGTTGTCTTAGAATCTCCGTTAATAATGCCGGATTTATAGGCTGCGGAAACAACCCCATAGTACCAATCATCCACAGCTACGTCAACAAAAGGCAATTCATAATCTTCCTCTGCTTTTATACCAAAAAGGCGCATAAGCATTGCCGCTGCCTCTGCTCTTGTAATTTCGCCAAAAGGCAGCGCCTCGCCATTTTCATTTCCTTGTATGACCCCGGTCATTGAAAGTCTTTTAAAGGGATAGAATTCATAAACTGCGTCATCATGGTCGGAAAATTCTATTTCTTCGCCTATATATGCTTCTATTTCCCTGTGGGCATCGGCTGACGGAACAGTTGCATACAATCTGCCGTCATACACCTCCGAAAGAGGAATAGGCTCTTTTGTATCCGAAAATCTGGCTTTTATAACCGTTCTCCAGTCATATTCCTGTTCGTAAGGAATATACACCGTTTCAAATTCTGTTTGTGCCTTAATATTTACAATGTTCAGATTACATGCGAAAATAAAAGCTGCAAACACTACCAAGAAAAATCTTTTTTTCATACCATGACACCCCCTCTTATATTTTCCTTTGTACGATTATTTGTTTTCTACCTGAAATGTTTCCGCTATTTTTGCAAGCTTTGGACCAAGCGTGTCTGCTACTCCTGCCGGATATTCCCAGGATACAATATAGGTATTGTTTTCATTTGATGAAACAAAGAACCAAAGTGTATCTCCGTCCTTTTCCTGTCCACAAAGTGGCATACCTGTCAAATCCTCAAAGATATAATCATCATTTTCTCTTAAAAAGTGTTCCTTAGCTTTATCCGATGTTACGCCGCTATATGTTGAAACATGAATTTCTGCATCTTCGTTTTGCTTACTTTCCCAATAATCTTCTAAAATTCCGTCATCAAAATCAAAACCTTTTCTAAACTCATCATCAGGAATATAAATTGAAAAACCATTTCCTGTATAAAGGCTTGCAGAAACAGGGGTTTCCTCACCCTCAAACGCAATCTCTGATTTTTCGTCACGCTGGGAAATGTAAATATTTCCCTTTAATTCTTCATTTCCTGTTTTTCCATCGTTTCCTCTACCAAAGCATCCGCTGAGAAGACATATAAATAATCCTGCCACAATAATAGTTCTCTTTTTCATAACAAATTCCTCCTATTTGCTTACTTTTATATTATTTGTTTTTTTAAACTATAATATTATTATTTTTAAATGTTTTTATAAGTATTACTCCAAGTATAAGTCCAATTGTCCCCTGTACAACATTTGCCGGTATGTTCACTAAAGAAGCCGCAAAGCCATAAAGTAATCCTTCAAACATAAAATAACCTATTGCCATAACAAGCTCTGCTACAAAACCGCTTAAAATTCTCGAAAAAGTTTCTTTTATTTTTTTATTTAGCAATCCATATCCCACGGATGCACAAATTGCCATAACACCTTTTATGACAAAAGTTGCAGGAGCATATATTATGTATCCCGAAAACACATCAGCAAGCAAGGAACCAATTCCTGCCGCAAAAAATGCGTAAACAGGCGACAGTGTCCACCCTGACAACAAAACAATACAGTCACCCAGATTAATATACCCCTTTAGCGGAGATGGTATTTTTATAATCATGGTTGCTACGCAAACTAAAGCTGCAAGCATTGACGTCATAATAATTTTTCCTGTTGTGTTTTTCATAAGCATCTCTCCCTCATATGCATTATATCACATATAAGAACTTTTGTCACTATCATTTAAACTATTTTTGTAACACATTGTGTCGAATTTTCATATATTGTATCAGGTAACTTCATGTTATCACTATTGTAAAGGAGATGTTTTTATGGAAAACAACACAGGTAGTAATAATTCTATGATGTGCTGCGGCTGCGTAGGCTACGCATATGTACCCGTGCAAATCTTAGACGAAATTTACAGTGTTTCAAAGGCTTTGACACAAGGCACTATTTTTCCTGAACTTGATCTTTCCATAGACGAATACGGAAAAGTATGTAAAGGAGGCGTGTCAAAATAATGGACAGACAAAACTGCTTACTCGAAATTCAAAAATATCATTTTGCAGCATATGACATACTTCTGTATCTTGACACACACCCAACAGACAAAAAGGCATTTGAACTTTTTAAAGACTTTGTAAAAAAATATAATTCTCTTAAGGCTGAATATGAAAAGAATTTCGGACCTCTATCCGCCTTCGCAACAGCAGACAGAAATTCTTTTGACTGGCTTGATTCACCATGGCCATGGGAAAAGGAGGTAAATAGCTGATGTTTAGTTATAAAAAATTTCTTGAATATCCTATTAAAATCAAAAAAACTAACCCAAGACTTGCAAACATAATTGTAACTCAGTACGGTGGTGCGGATGGTAAATGTTTGAGTAAAAATCACTTCCAAAACACGCATTTTATCG
>CAZWCO010000195.1:0-2927 GCA_964632665.1 uncultured Lachnospiraceae bacterium
AAAGCAAACAGAACAGATTGAAATAGACAGCGTCGGCACGGCTTCTTCAAAAGATGAAATACAAGAGCCTGTCAAGATATCCGGACAGGTTTTTGATACATACATTATAGCTCAAAGAGGAAACGAAATGCTGATTATTGACCAGCATGCAGCTCATGAAAGAATTAAGTATGAGCAGCTTTTGAAAAGCATTGAAGCTAAAGAAATCTATCCTCAAATTTTACTTGAGCCTGTTGTAATAAAGCTTGGCGGTGCAGAATTCTCTGCCTTTGAAAGTGAAGAAGAAACCTTTTTAAATCTTGGTTTTGAGGCGGAAATATTTGGAGAAAGTGATGTTATTGTAAGAGCTGCACCTCAAGAGGTTGACACAGGAGATATTGAGGATTTATTCCTTGAACTGCTATCTGAGTGTATTTCATCAAAGAAAGAAATTATTTCGGCTAAGCTTGAGCGTCTTACATATACAATTGCATGTAAAGCGGCTGTGAAAGCAAACCATGCTCTTAGTGTTCGTGAAATGGAAGAGCTTGTAAAGAATGTTCTTGCTCTTGAAAATATTAATACATGTCCTCATGGCAGACCCATAACAATTGTAATGACAAAGAAAGAGCTTGAAAAGAAATTTAAGAGAATTGTATAGGAGATAATGATGAAAGTAAAGGAAATTGCAGATATAATTGAAACTGCCGCACCCATAAGCCATGCATCCTCATGGGATAATGTTGGATTGATGGTAGGAGATTTTGATGCAGATGTAAATAAGGTTATGCTTACGCTTGACGTTACACCGGACGTTGTTGCTCAGGCAATTGAACAACATTGCGGGCTAATAATTTCTCATCATCCGTTTATCTTTGATGGGATTAAAAATATTGACTTTAGTACACCCTGTGGCAGCATGATTAATCTTCTTATTACAAACAAAATAAGCGTGTATTCCTGTCACACGAATATGGATAGTGCAGAGATTGGTATAAATACTTATCTTGCAAAGCTGTACGGTCTTTGCGATGTGATAGTGCTGGAAGAAAACGAAAACAACAAAAATATTGGAATTGGCAGAATAGGGAACTTAAAAAGTTCTGTTACAGTGAAAGAGCTTGCAGAAATTACAAAAAGTCTTTTAAACACAACCTTTGTAAGAATTGTAACCAACAATCCTGAAAAAACAGTTAAACGGATTGCAGTTGCCTCCGGCAGCTGCGGTGATTTAATTTCCCTTGCGAAAGAAAAGGGAGCAGAGGCAATAATTACTGCGGATGTAAAATACCATCAGGCACTTGATGCTTTGGATGAAGATATTTGTGTAATTGATGCGGGACATTTTCCAACAGAAAGCTTTGTTGCCGACATTTTAAAAGATATTTTAAAAGCTGCAAATCTGGAGCTTGTATGTGCAAAGGCACATGATTGTTTTGAAATAATTTAAAAAAGCGAAGCAAACTCATTTTGCTTCACTTTTATCATAAAATAACATATAAATTATTAATAGTACAGCACCAACAGTTATTGAAATATCGGCTATATTAAACACGGGAAATTCAATAAATAGTGTTTCAATAAAGTCAATAACGTAGCCTCGTAGAAGTCGGTCAATTCCGTTTCCTACTGCCCCTGCAAATATAAGTGATATTGAAATTTTGTGTAAAGGGTGGGTAGGCTTTGTTTTAATTACGTATACAACCATCAATACGGAAAACAATACAGAAATAATTCCAAGAATTTCTACATGCTCTGACAAAATACTAAACGCTGCACCTGTATTTTTTACATATATAAGCCTTAAAACCTTTGGTATCAAAGTGATTTGTGTTTCTGCATTAAAGCTTGTAGAAACTATAAGCTTTGATATCTGGTCAATAAGAATAATTATTATAGAGATAGCTCCTGAAAAAATCATTGAATTTTTTCAATCCTTTCAAAGTGAAATTTTGTTATAGTTTTAGTGATGGTATAGCGTTTAAGGAATAATCTGCAAATTCATTGTTCAGGAATTTGTAATATCCACAGCAGGAAATCATAGCCGCATTATCTGTACACAAAATAGGGGATGGATACAAAACAGTAAATCCCTTTTTGGTTGCAAGTCTTGTCATTTTTTCTCTTAAAGCAGAGTTTGATGCAACGCCGCCTGCAAGAGTAATAATTTTATTACCTGTCATTTCTGCAGCTTTAATTGTATGTTCACATAAAACATCTGTAACAGCATTCTGGAATGATGCCGCTACATCGCATGGGATTACAGTTTCGTTTTTCTGCTCTGCATTGTGCAAATAATTTATTACGGCTGTTTTAACGCCGCTAAAGGAAAAGTCAAGACTGTCCGACATTTTAACGCGGGGGAATGTGATTGCATTTTCATTTCCTTCTTTAGCAAGTGCATCTATAAGTGGGCCGCCCGGATATCCAAGACCCAGCACTCTTGCAACTTTGTCAAAGGCTTCGCCTGCAGCGTCATCTCTTGTTCTTGCAATTATCTCAAAGTCTGTATAGCTTTTTACGTTTACTATATGGCTATGACCACCGGATGCTACAAGACATATAAAAGGTGGCTCCAGCTCCTTGTGTTCTATAAGATTTGCCATAATATGACCTTTTATGTGATGCACACCGATAAGTGGCTTTTTTGCAGCATATGCAAGAGCTTTTGCCTCGGAAACTCCAACGAGCAGAGCACCTACAAGTCCTGGACCGTGTGTTACGGCAATTGCATCAAGGTCATTCAGCGTAACATTTGCCTTTTCAAGCGCCTCGTCAATTACTGCGTCAATGGCTTCTATGTGATGGCGTGATGCAATTTCGGGAACTACGCCGCCGTACTTTTTGTGTATATCAATTTGTGTGTTAATAACATTTGATAAAACAGTTCTTCCGTTTAGTGTGACAGCTGCAGCTGTTTCATCGCATGAGCTTTCTATTCCGAGAAT
>CAZWCO010000196.1:0-2909 GCA_964632665.1 uncultured Lachnospiraceae bacterium
AAATTAAATTCGCAAAAAGCGTGCGAAGCACATTTAGCTGCCGTAGGCAATTTAGCTGAACTTGTTCAATTTAGCTCGCCGATTGGCGAATTTAGCTGAAAAAAGACAGATTTCATTTGAAATCTGTCTTTTTTCTGGAGCTGACAAGCGGATTTGAACCGCCGACCTACGCCTTACCAAGGCGTCACTCTACCTACTGAGCTATGTCAGCAGCAACAAGTAATATTATAGCAAGAAAACCTTTCTTTGTCAATACTTTTTTAAAATTACAACGGAAAAAGTCTGTAAAAGCAACATAATTTTAGCTTTTACAGACTTTTATTAAGCTTTGCTTCTTTTCTCTGCAAGAAGTCTCGAATTTTCCTCCACCTTACGTCTTGTAAGTGGGTAGAAGATCACAAGTATTAATCCCACGGCAAGATAACATACAGCAGGCACGGCAGTTGCAACAGAATAAATTTTTCCTGTAACCTCAGCAGTCTGTACGACAGTTTCTCCTGCCACAGAAGTCTTGTATCCGATTATTTCAAGCGCCCACGCACCTATACCTCCTGCAAGTGCCTGACCTATTTTTCTTGCAAAGGAGTAAAAGGCATAAATTGTTCCGTCATCCCGGCTGCCTGTTTGTACCTCTCGTGAGTCAATAATGTCGGTTATAAACGCCCATATAAGCAGGTTAAACACACCTGTGCCTATATTTCCAAGTCCCACAAAAACACAGTAGATCCAGGGGTTTGTTATCCTTGAAAAGAACAATATAGAATATATAACCGAAGCAAAAATCAGTGCCCCGGCGGATGCCTCTTTTTTACCAATGTTTTTAATAATAGATTTTGTAAAGGGCGCAAGGGCAAGAGTAACAAATGTATTTAAAAATCCTGCAACAGACATTGCGGTCTTGCTCTTGAAATAGTCCATATACAAGTAAATGTTCATGCTCTGAACAAGCAGCATGGAAAGCAGCAGTATTACGGCTGCAGCTATAATGCTTAAAAGACTTTTCGTAGAAAGTATACTGTGAAGTGTCTGTGCAATAGACTTTTTTTCTCTTACCTGAGGTTTTGTTTCAATTCGCTCAATGGACAGGCTGTAACATGCCCGGTAGCATATAAATGCGGCTATTGCAAAAACAATGGCAATAAGCTGAAATCTGTTTGGCAGAATAACCTGATTTCCGTATGCGTCATATTCGTATACTATAAGCGGCACAACAACACTTATTACAAGTCCCGCAACTGCCGCACCCACACTTCTGTAAGTGGAAAGCTGACCTCTTTCTGCAGGCTCTCCTGTTATGGCAGACGCCATAGAGCCGTAGGGGATATTAATTGAGGTGTAGAAAATACTTCCCCAAAGAATATAAGTTATAAAAATATAAATTATACGAAATGACATTGGAAGCTGTGCAACCTGGGGCATGAAAAGCAGGAAACCTGATATACATACCGGTATTGACATTGTCTTTATCCATGGACGAAATCTGCCGGAGCCTTTCAGGTTCATTGTATCTACTATCCGTCCCATGCCCACATCTGTGAATGCGTCTATTACTCTGGCAACAACAAATAATGTTCCAACAACTCCCGGAGATATGCCGAGTACGTTTGTATAAAACACCATAAGAAATGAGCTTGCAAAAATGAAGAAGAAGTCGTTTGCCAAATCTCCAAGCATATATCCAAACTTGTCTTTAAAACCAAATGGTCGTTCCATTTATTTTTTCTCCTCTCCCTTGTAGTTGTCGGGGTTAGCTTCCCATCTGTTTTTGAGAAGATATGCAGCAAGCTTGGGCTGTCTGTCTCTTGTAAATATACCCTTTTTGTTACCATCTGCACGCATAATTCCCTCAGTTGTCTGGAAGTCTGCAAAGTTCCATATTTGCTCACCCTTAACAAAGTCGTAGCTGTCAAACACTTCAAATTGCATTTTCAAATACTCCGTCTGGTACTCCTCACTCCACATAACACTTGGTAGCTTGTGAAGTCCCGAAAAGGTGTCTGCACCAAATTCTGTGAATACAAATGGTTTATTAAGACGCTTTTCCTTCCACTTGTCCATTTCAGTAACAAACTGTTTTCTCGCATCACATATCTCAAAGCCACCCTGCATGTACCAGCCATAATATCTGTTAAGACAAAGGAAATCTGCCACATTATAGCATGTGCAGGTGTCGGGAAGTGACATGGCAATCATAGCGTAGGTTTTTGGTCTTTTCTGAACGTCTAAAGTGGCGGCGTACTCAAATATATCCTTAAAGTAAGGTACTGCCGCCTCATTTGTAGTTTCAGGCTCGTTCATAAGGCTCCATGCAAAAACGCATGCGTAGTTTTTGTCTCTTTGTATAAGCTCTTTTATTGCAGCCTTGTGAGTAGCTTTTGTTTTTGTGTGCACATCCTCATGGGTAAAAAATCCGGTAGATGCCTTTGTTGAAGCGTCCATAAAGTTCATAAGGCTTTCAAAAAAACCTACCGCCGCAACCTCGTCAATTACAAGAAAGCCTTCCTTGTCAGCAAGCTGCATAAGCTCTTCGCTGTACGGATAATGAGCTGTTCTGAATGAATTTGCACCACTCCATTTCATAAGCTCAAAATCTCTCTTATAAGCGCCGGGGTTATAACCGCGTCCGTAAAATACAGAATCCTCATGCTTTCCATAGCCTTTAAGGTAAACAGGTTTTTTGTTTATAAGAATGTTTGTCCCGTCAATTTCTACTGTTCTTATACCAATGTCGGTTATATATTCATCAATAACCTTGTTTTCATCTTTTATCCTTATAAAAAATTTGTACAGATAAGAATTAAGAACATTCCATAAATGAACATTTTCTATTCTTATTTCGCCCTTTTTTCCTTCTGCCTTTGAAATAAACTCTCCTTGCTCGTCAAATACTTCAATCTCTACCTTGTTTT
>CAZWCO010000197.1:0-2909 GCA_964632665.1 uncultured Lachnospiraceae bacterium
CTGGACTTTTTCGACAGTCTGAGCGTACTGAAAATTCAGTACGCTTTTTTTAACTAATCATCTATCTTTTTATTTGTTAATATATCCATCGCATATTGTGCATAAGGAGAAATATATTGTCCTCTTCGTGTTATGATTGCAGGTTGACGCACATTTGCCTTGTGATTTGGTATGAACAGCTTTAGTTTGTCGCTGCTATCGACACTTTCTATAAATTGTAAGGGCAATAATGTCGCACCAATACCTGATTGAGCCATAGTCCAGGCTGTTGTAAGTCCTACAACCTCCATTGCAATTTTTGGCTCAATATTTGACATTGAACATATTTTCTCAAAAAGAAGTCTCATCTCCTGACTTTGACTTACAACAATGAAGGGCAGGTTTTTGCAATATTTAAAATCAATATGCTCCATAGTTTTTATAGACGGACATTCAATTAGCGGAACCAGATTTTCCGGTACGACAAGGACAAGCTGGTCTTGTTTAATCGGAGTTATATCCAAAATTGATTCGTTTACCGGGAGATTTATAATTGCAAAATCATATTTTCCGTCAGCTACGTTTGCACGGAGTATATCACTTGAAAATTCGTGGAGAATAATTTTGACATCCGGGAATTTTTCTTTTACTTTTTTACAAAGGGAGGGCATCAGATAAAGAGAGCGGAATGGGGAAATGCCAATATGAAGACTGCCCTTTTTGAACATTTTAAAATCTTCCATTGACTTATAAAGTTGTTCTTCGCGATAAATAAGGTCTTGTGCATGGTGGAAAAAATATTCTCCTGCCGGAGTTAACGCAAGTGGCGTTTGTTTTCTGTCAAACAATTCCACACCTAAATCTTTTTCCAGGTTAAGTATTTGCTTGCTAAGAGCAGGCTGAGAAATTCCAAGCTGTTCTGCTACCTGTGAAAAGTTTAATGTTTTTGAAAGTGCGATGGCGTATTGTAGTTGTTTGTTGTTCATGTAAAAAACACCTTTCATATGCTTATAATACTATCATAACTCATAAAGATAAAAATTTCAAGTTAAATGGAAAAATTTTAAAATTAGTATTGACAAATTTGTAATTTAGTGTATAATATAACTAAATGGTTATCGTGTGTATAACTGAATAGTAAAATGTAAAGGAGACTGAATATGCCATTATCATTAGTTTATTTAGGTTTGATGCTTGCAATCATCATAGTGTGGTTTGTATTTTTTAAAAGACCTGTTTACGAAGCTGTACTTATAAGTTTCTTAGTATTGGTGGGAGTAACGGGTACATGGAGCAATTTGTGGGTGTACATAAACGATGCGCTGTCCACTTCCTTGCTTTATTCTATGGTTGCATTTGTAGCTATGTCCATATTATTGACTAAGACTAAGGTTGTAGACAGCTGCATAGGTATTATTTTATCACTTATAGGTAGATTTACGGGAGGAGCGGGTTATACTGCTGTAATTGCAAGTGCATTTATGGGAGCTCTTTCAGGTTCCGGCCCGGGAAATGTAATGGCAACGGGCGCAATTACCATTCCTGCTATGAAGCGTTCCGGATTCCCGCCTGAACTTGCAGCAAATATAGAAAGTAATGCCAGCTACATGGGTAATATGATTCCTCCATCATCAAATATTGTTGCGGCGTTGGGTGCTTTTATGGCTGTTTATCCCGCTTCAGATATTACTACAGGCCAGTTCTGGATTGTACTATGGGGTATTTCCTTGTGGTTTATTGCCCAAAGACTTCTTATGGTATGGGCTTTCTGTAAGTATTATAAGGTACAACCTATGAAAAAAGAAGAATTGCCTCCTATCAAAGAAAGTCTTAAGGAAGGCTGGAGAGGACTTTTTCTTCCTGTTATAATACTTTTACCTTTTGTATTTGATTATTTGTTCAAGGATAATTTCTTTACAATGCGACTTGGTGAAACCGGCGCAAAATATTTGTCAAGCTCACTATTACTTTTTATTGGTGGTGTTGCTTCTATATACACATGTTTTATGTGTAAGGATAAATCAATGGTAAAAATAAGCAATCTTGCAAAAATGTATGGAGATGCAGTAAAATCGATTGCTCCGCCGATTGGTGTGTGTATATTTGGTTACATGATTGGCTCCTTGTTTGCAGATTTAGAGGTTGCCCAGGATTTAGGCAACATAATAGCTAGCTGGCAGTTCGGCAGGTTTGGTACAGTTGTTGCTATTTGTGCAATTACCTGCTTTATGGGTATGGTTATTCCCGGTTCTTCACTGGTTGTTATATTTGGCTCTGTGTTTATAACAGTACTTACCAATGTTGGATGTGATTCGTTGTTAGTTGCTGCAATGCTTCCATGTATTTGCGGAGTTATGTGCGGTATAACTCCTCCTCTTGGACTTGGAATGTATGCAGGCATGACCCTTGCGGAATCTGATTTTTCAAAAACATTTAAGAATAATTTGTGGTGGGTAGCGGCGCAGTTTATTCTTGAAGTAGTTGTACTTATGGGTTGGCTTCCTATCATGGGACTTTAAGGAGGAAGAATTATATGAAAGAGTTAGCAAAGAAAATTTCAGCAGCCTTACGTATTGTTTTTGGTTACGGTATAATGATTTGTGTATTTGCCGGAGGACTTACATTTTTTGGATATCTAATTGCTTTATGTATGGGCGGAGAATCAGCACAGATGATATGCACATTTATATATAAGTCATTTTTTCCTGTAATAATTAAAGCTACCACTATCTTAGTGATTTTGGGTCTTTTGGTAATGTACTTAAACGGGGAAATGGCATTGACTGCCTCTGCAGATAAGAAAAAAAGAGAACAATATAAAAACAAAAAATAAAACTTATGTAAAAGCGCTCGTTTGAGTGCTTTCAGACTGTCAAAGAACCCGATTTTGTATCAAGCAAAAATCGGGTTCTTCTTCATCTTTATGAAAT
>CAZWCO010000198.1:0-240 GCA_964632665.1 uncultured Lachnospiraceae bacterium
ACCTCACAAGGCACATACACATCTGACAAGAAGTGCATTTCAATTTTTACAATACCGTCACCTGTACACGCCTCACATCTGCCGCCTTTTACGTTAAAGCTAAATCTGCCGGGGCCATACCCGCGTACTTTAGCGTCATTTGTTGAAGCAAACACTTCTCTTATGTCATTGAAGAGATTTGTATATGTTGCAGGGTTTGAGCGTGGTGTTCTGCCGATTGGTGACTGGTCAATATTTATA
>CAZWCO010000198.1:250-2888 GCA_964632665.1 uncultured Lachnospiraceae bacterium
ATTTATAATTTTGGAAAGCTTGTTCTTTCCTTTTATCTCCTTGTGCCAGCCGCCGCGTGTTCTTGCACGGTTCAGGTCGTGTGCAAGCTGCTTATAAAGTATTTCATTTACAAGTGAGCTTTTTCCCGACCCTGAAACACCTGTCACACAGGTCATAACACCAAGAGGGAATTTTACATCTATTGTCTTTAGATTATTTTCCTTTGCACCAATAACCTCCAGCCAGCCGGTAGGCTCTCTTCTTGTCTTTGGCACTTCAATTTTGATTTCACCGGACAGATATTTTCCTGTAATAGATTCGGGACTTTTTATAATTTCTTCTGCTGTTCCCTCTCCAACTATATGTCCACCGTTTACACCTGCACCGGGGCCTACGTCTATAATATGGTCTGCCGCAAGCATGGTATCTGTATCATGCTCTACAACAATTACGGAATTACCCATATCACGAAGCTTTTTCAGTGTTCCGATTAGTCTGTCATTATCCCTTTGATGCAGTCCTATACTTGGCTCATCAAGAATATAAAGTACACCCATAAGTCCGGAGCCGATTTGTGTTGCAAGTCGTATTCTCTGTGCCTCGCCGCCGCTTAGTGTTCCGGACGACCTTGCAAGTGTAAGATAGTCAAGTCCTACATCAAGCAAAAACTTAAGACGGGCTTTTATTTCCTTTATTATCTGGTTTGCAATAACCTTTTCCCTGTCCGTCAGTTCAAGGCTTTCCATAAACTCCATTGCTTTTCCAACGGAGAGCTTTGTAAACTCATAAATGTTAAGTCCGCCAACAGTTACAGCCAGCATTTGCTCATTGAGTCTTGCACCCTTACAATGAGGACATTCTGTATCACTTATATACTTTTCTATATCGTGCTTTGCAAAATCAAGTCCCCTTGCGTTATATCGTCTTTCAAGGTTGTTTACAATACCCTCAAATTTGCCAAAATATTTGCCGCTGCCGTATGAACGATCATATTCAAGCTCTATTTCCTCATCGCCTGTACCAAAAAATACAATTTCCTTTATCTTATCAGGCAAGTCCTTAAAGGGTGTGTTTATGTCAAAGTTATAGTGCTTTGCAAGAGCTGTAAAATACATGTATGCAACGCTTTTTGTATCTCCTGCGCTGTTCCAGCCTGTTGCATAAATAGCGCCTTCAAGTAGGCTTTTGTCTACATCGTCTATTATAAGTCCCGGGTCTACCTTTGAAAGACTACCAAGACCGTCACAGTACTTACATGCGCCGTAAGGATTGTTAAAGGAGAACATTCTTGGTGCAAGCTCCTCAAGACTTATTCCACACTCGGGGCATGCAAGACTTCCGCTGAATACCATGTCCTCGCCGTCAATAATGTTTACAACCACTATATCTCCCGTAAGCTTCATAGCAGTTTCAACGGAGTCGGTTATTCTTTGCTCTATTCCCTCTTTTATAATTATTCTGTCAATTATTATATCAATATCGTGCTTAAAGGTTTTCTTAAGCTCTATTTCTTCTTCAAGAAGCCTTATTTCTCCGTCTATTCTTGCTCTTACATATCCGCTTTTTGACGCACTTTCCAGAACCTTTGCGTGAGTACCCTTTTTGCCTTTCACAACAGGCGCCATTATCTGCAGCTTTGTACCTGCAGGCAGCGCAAGTATACTGTCCACAATATTGTCAACAGTCTGCTTTGAGATAACCTTGCCGCATTTTGGACAATGGGGCACACCTATCCTTGCATACAAAAGACGGAGGTAGTCATAAATTTCCGTTACTGTTCCAACTGTGGAGCGTGGGTTTTTTGAAGTTGTTTTCTGGTCTATACTTATTGCCGGAGAAAGTCCGTCAATGCTCTCTACATCAGGCTTGTCCATTTGACCGAGGAACATTCTTGCATAGGAAGAAAGAGACTCTACATAGCGCCTTTGTCCCTCTGCGTAAATTGTGTCAAATGCAAGAGATGATTTGCCTGATCCCGAAAGGCCTGTAAGAACTACAAGCTTTTCACGGGGGATTTTTACAGATATATTTTTAAGGTTATGAACCTTTGCACCTTTAATTTGTATATATGAGGACATATGCTTTCCCTTTCCTATGACAAATATATTGTACCGTCATTAATATTTCTTTGGATTAAGTCTTGTTTTTTACTTTCTGAAAGTGTAAAGTCTTCTGCCATAGCCGCTTCAAACATTGCCTTGACAAGAGGAGTTTCGGAGTATATAAGCTCTGCGTTTTTAACAATCTCAAGCCTGTCTGCCTCGCAAAAGTCACGTATATCGCAAAGGTTTATTTCTCTGCCGATTGCACGCTCTATGAGCTCTTGAGTTTCATAAAGATAATTCATTTGTGTAGTTCCGTCAAAAAAACCTATAACTGACGGAATTTCATCCTCCAGATAGTAAATTACAGGAGTGAGAAGTCTTGAATTCATAATCTCAACTATTTTCTTTGTCATTTCATTCATTCCTTTTGCAGTTGTCTTATTCTGTCACGAAGCATTGCTGCTTTTTCAAATTCAAGGTTTTCTGCCGCAATTGACATTTCAGCAGCAAGATGAGCAATCAAGCTATTTACATCCTGCTTTTCTTCTTCCTCCATTTCAACTGCGTGTGTTGCCTCGATAATATTGCGTATGCCTGTGTTTACAGTGTCGGG
>CAZWCO010000199.1:0-2878 GCA_964632665.1 uncultured Lachnospiraceae bacterium
TTTAAGGTAGCCGGAACACATAAGGGTATCACATCAATACAGGTTGATATAAAGAACGATGGTCTTTCATACGAGGTAATCGAGGAAGCACTAAGAAAGACAAGAGCCGGCAGAATTCATATTCTTGACGAGGTTATTCTTAAGGCAATTGATGCTCCAAGAAGTGAGCTTTCACCATACGCACCAAAGGTTGACACAATGAAGATTGATGTTGACAAAATCCGTGAGGTTATAGGTCAGGGCGGTAAGGTTATCCAGAAAATCGTTGCTGACACAGGCGCAAAGATTGATATAGAAGAAGATGGTACAATCTATATCTTTGCTGCAACTCAGGAATCAGGTGCTGCTGCAAGAAGCGCAATCGAAGCAATTGTTAAAGAGCCGGAGGTTGGAGAAATCTATGACGGCACAGTAAGAACAATTACTGCTTTCGGTGCATTTGTTGAAATTCTTCCCGGTAAGGACGGTCTTTGCCACATTTCAAAGCTCGCAAACAAGAGAGTTGAAAAGGTTGAGGACGTAGTAAAAGAGGGAGACAAGCTTCTTGTTAAGGTAATGGAAATTGATAAGAAGACAGGTAAAATCAGTCTTTCACACAAAGATGCTATAAACATAGAAGAAAACTAATGGTGGTGCTGTTGCCTTTAGCGCAGACCGTTCAAACGCCTTTGAACTATACACGAAACTTACCACTCGGCGTATAAGCATACGCCTTCGGGCAGGGTAAAATGCGGATAAACCTGCATTTTACTTCGTTTCGTGCATTCTGCATCTAAACTCAATCAGCCCCAGAGGGGGTGTTGCCAAGTGCAATGCCCCCCTGTTAATATTTAATTGGAAGGTTTTGATAACATGATTAAGGTTGCCGTACTTGGAGCAACAGGCTACGCCGGAATTGAGCTTGTAAGACTTCTATCAGGCCATCCGGAGGTTTCACTTGAAATTCTTGGCTCTCACAGCTTTAGCGGAGAAAACATAAATGATGTTTATAAGAATTTTAAGCATATACTTGATATTGAATGTACAGAAATTGATATAGAAAAGGTTGCAAAGTGTGATGTTGTGTTCACAGCACTTCCCCACGGTGCATCAAAAACCGTCATTCCTGCAATTGCAGAAAAGGGCGTTAAAATAATTGACCTTAGCGGCGATTTCAGATATGACGACATAAAGGTTTACGAAAAGTGGTACGGCGGCGAACACTCTTCTCCGGAGCTTTTGGAAAAGGCAGTTTACGGTCTTTGTGAGCTCCACAGAGAAAAGATTAAGTCTGCTGACCTTATAGGAAACCCGGGCTGCTACACAACATGCTCAATTCTTGGTGCTGCACCACTTATGAAAAGCGGACTTGGCAGTACAAAGAACGTTATAATAGACGCAAAGTCAGGTGTAACAGGTGCCGGACGCAGTCTTGGTCTGCCTCTTCATTTCTGCGAGTGTACAGAAAGCACAAAGGCGTACAAGGTTGCAACTCACAGACATACCTCTGAAATTGAGCAGGAGCTTTCAAAGCTTGCAGGTGAGGAAGTACTTGTTTCCTTTACTCCCCACCTTGTCCCACTTAAAAGAGGTATACTTTCTACTATCTACATAAATCTTAATAAGCCTTGCACAACAGAGGAATTAGTTTCCTTGTACAAGGAATTTTATAAGGACGAGTTCTTTGTAAGAGTTCACGATGCAGGACAGCTTCCTGAAACAAAATTCGTTGCAGGCTCTAACTTTATAGATATTGGTGTTGTTGTAGACCAGCGACTTCAAAGGGCAGTTGTTGTTTCTGCTATTGACAACATTGTAAAGGGCGCTGCCGGACAGGCAATCCAGAACATGAACCTTATGTTTGGACTTGCTGAAGGCACAGGACTTACATTCCCCGGATTTTATCTGTAATCGGAAAGGAACATTATAATGGAAGAACTTATTAAAAAAGCCGGTATATTAATCGAGGCACTTCCCTATATTCGTAAATTCAGTGGCAAGACCATTGTTGTAAAGTATGGCGGAAATGCCATGATAAATGAAGAGTTAAAGAACTCCGTTATGGAGGACATAACACTTCTTAAGTTTATTGGTCTTAACCCAATCGTTGTACATGGCGGCGGCCCTGATATTTCTGCAGAGCTAAACAGCCATAATGTAAAAAGCGAGTTCATTAACGGACTTCGCAAAACTGATAAAGAAACAATGCGCATCGCTCAAATGGTGCTTGTTGGAAAAACTAACAAGGAAATTGTTTCACTCCTTAATACTAAAGGCGGTACAGCCGTTGGTATTTGCGGCATAGACGGAAGCTTTATAGAGTGTGAGAAAAAGTACACACAGGTTGACGGCAAGGACGTAGACCTTGGCTATGTAGGTGAAATTGTAAAAATTAAACCACATCTACTTGAGCTTCTTTATTCTGACCAGTACATACCTGTTGTTGCACCAATCGGAACAGACAGCGAGGGTAACAGCTTTAATATTAATGCAGATACAGTTGCCTCTGCCGTTGCTGCAGCCGTAGGCGCAGAAAAGCTTATTCTCTTAACAGACGTTGAGGGAGTCAAGGACGACAAGGGAGATATTGTATACGAGGCTCACAAAAATGAGATACTTGATATGATAGATAAAAATATTATCAGCGGCGGTATGATTCCAAAGGTTCTTGGCTGTTTAGATGCAATTGATGCAGGTGTTACAGGTGTTCACATTATTGACGGAAGAATACCACATTGTCTGCTTCTTGAAATATTTACAAAGTCGGGAATTGGTACACTGATCAAGAGTGACAAATATTAAACCTACTGAAAGGATAAGTAAACTATGAAAATGTCAAAACTCCTCATGCCAACACTAAGAGAAGTGCCGGCAGAGGCTGAAATAGTAAGCCATCAGC
>CAZWCO010000200.1:0-2872 GCA_964632665.1 uncultured Lachnospiraceae bacterium
CTTCAACGCAAACCTCATCATCGGCGTTGGCGAACAGGTGTTAATTTCAAGACCTACTCTTTTCGGGCCCGAACCACAGGAGGTCCGTGACAAAGTGTACGAATCCCTTTCGTATCGTCTTATGGCTCATACTGCAGAGGACTTATGCGAGCTTTGCATGCCGGAATACGAAACAGCTCGTTGCGGTCATGATGATGTGAGACATGGTTTTATTATTACATTCCCCGAAACAAAACCGGATTTTGATATAGTAGAAGTTGAAAATCAGGTAAATGAAATGATTAAGCAAAACCTTTCCGTTACCTATGTTGATAACAACCACATTTCTGTAGGCGGACGTCAGCATTTTTGTACCGGTCCGCGCATCCATGTATCACGTACGGGAATGATTGAGAATTTTCATTTGCTTAACCATTTTATATTTGACCGTTTTAACAGACGCTATTTACTGGTTGGTTGCGTAGGAAAAGACGCAGAAAGCAATCTCCAGAAGTTAGACGCTCAGCAGAAAAAACAGTCAAGTCTTATTCTTTAAAAACTTCAGGAGAATGTAAAATGCAGGAAGTTACTATAGACCAAATACTTCTCTCACGGGAACAACGGGTTCTAAAACAAAAGAGCCTTCTTAAACAGTTCGGGCAGCCTGTTATATGCTTTACTATGAATATTGCAGGACCTGTAAAAACTTCGCCTCTTATTGTCCGTGCCTTTCAGGAGGGAATACACCTTTTGAAAGAAAAACTGACAGATGAAAACATTTTGGCGCAGGATATCAGCACTGCACTTACAGGCTGCGAAGCATTGTTTTCTGTAAACTTAGCTGCAAAAAAGCTGAAACAGATTTGCATGGAAATCGAAGAAGCATCTCCTCTTGGAAGATTATTTGATATGGACGTAATTGATACAAGCGAGAAAAAGCTTGAAAGAGAAAAACTTCGGGGATGCATTGTTTGCGGTGCTCCAGGCAGAGAGTGTGCCGCAGGAAGACTTCATCCTGTAAATGCAATTCAGGATACGACAAAGAAAATAATGGAAGATTATTTTTTTGAAAAAGACACGGAGTATTTTTCTGCACTCGCAGTAAAATGCCTTTTAGACGAGGTCTACACAACTCCGAAGCCGGGACTTGTAGACCTGAATAACAACGGAAGTCACCGGGACATGGACGTAAAAACTTTTGAAAGCAGCGCAAAGGCTCTTAAACCTTATTTTGCCAAGTGTTTTACAATTGGCAAGGAAACAGCTGATATGCCACAAAAAAAAGTCTTTGAAGTCCTTAAGGATGCCGGCATCCGGGCAGAACAGCTTATGTACGCTGCAACCGGCGGAATAAACACTCACAAAGGCGCAATTTATTCCATGGGAATACTTATTGCAGCCGTAGGAAGACTTTGGTCGCCCGAAAATAAAAAGGCAAACATTGAAGACGTTTGCCGGGAATGTTCAAAGATGGTTTTACCAACGATAAAAGAAGAACTCGAAAAAACAGGAAATTCAACAGCAGGCGGAAGACTTTACACAAAACACGGGTTTACCGGAATTCGCGGAGAGGCTGCGTCAGGCTTTTCTTCTGTGTTAGATACAGGACTACCCTGCTACAAAAGACTCATAAAAAAGGGTCTTGATTTAAATCACGCAGGCGCTATTACTTTGCTTTATCTGATTTGCCGGGTAAAAGATACAAACCTTTATCACCGCGGCGGCATCGAAGGCGCGGAAATGGCAATAGACGAAGTAAAAAAACTACTGAAAGACTTTCCCGAGCCTGAAATTAGTATGATAGCCACTCTTGATGATTTGTTTATTAAAAACAACCTGTCCCCCGGCGGTTGCGCAGACCTTATTGCTGTTACATATTTTTTGTATAATCTGGAATTATAATTAAAATACATAGATTGCTTAATTCAACTTAAGGTTACCACGTTTTTTTAAATATTTTTTCATACAAAGTATACACAGCACACCATCCCAAACAATAAGATGTTAATAATTTTTTGCCATATCGGGAATATAAAGCTCTTCCCATTCCCAACAATGCTGCAAATGAGGCTACGCCTACTACACCCCATGCATACATTGAGTGTAGTTTGCTCATTTCCCGTTCAGAGTTTTCACTGCTCTATGTATGTTAAAATATTTTGTAAAAAATGTAAATATCAAATCAACAATTAATTGTGTAAAGAAATTAATTACCACAAGCAACCCAAGCAGAGAATATAACTCATGTAGAAAACCGCGAAATTTCGCGGTTTTCCTTACACCTATTTGCCACTTGCTTATAAATCTTTTTTACGCCGCCTTTATTATCTTTTTTCAACAGAAAGTTTATTGTCCGCTACGATTACCTTTATGCTGTCGCCGCCGGAGATTTCTCCGTCAATGATTTTTTCGCTTATCAGGTCCTCAAGCTGCGACTGAATTGTGCGTCTTAGAGGTCTCGCACCGTATACGGGGTCAAAGCCTGCCTCTGCAATTTTTTCAATTGCTTCCTCGTCAAATTCTACTTCTATATCATTTGACTTAAGTCTTGCTTTTAAGCCGTTAAGCATTACTCCGGCAATATTTTTGATATCCTCCTTTGTGAGTCTTGAAAATACCATAATTTCGTCTATACGGTTTAAAAATTCAGGCTTAAAGGCTTTTTTAACCTCGTCCATAACTTTTTCACGTATACGCTTGTTCTCATCCTCTGTGCCTGTGACATCTGTGCCGTCCGAGAAACCGAGACGGTTTTCGTTAGGACTTAAAATATTTTTTGCACCAAGGTTTGATGTCATGATTATAACAGTGTTCTTAAAGTCTACGCGTCTTCCCTGTGCATCTGTAAGAACACCATCCTCAAGCACCTGAAGAAGAATATTAAATACATCCG
>CAZWCO010000201.1:0-2871 GCA_964632665.1 uncultured Lachnospiraceae bacterium
GACCGATTTCAACTCTCTTTTCTCTTGGTAAGTCAACACCTGCTATTCTTGCCATTGTGTTTTTACACCTCCATAATTTTTGTTGTTTAAATCCAGACCGTGTGTACGGTCACCTCTGCATGCTTTCTTTCGCATACTAAATATAACAACTCGCATAAGTACCGGTTTGCCAGGCATAATTTGCCGGGCTCCCGGCAGCCGCGCTTAAACAAGTTATAAACAAATTGCCTGTGTGCTCACACACACCTTTTAAAAATCAATCAGCCTTGCTTTTGCTTGTGCTTTGGATTTTCGCAAATTACCATTATTTTGCCTTTTCTCTTAATAATTTTGCACTTTTCGCAAATCGGCTTTACTGACGGACGTACCTTCATGTCAATTACCTCCTATTTACTTTGAACGCCATGTAATTCTTCCGCGAGATAAGTCATAAGGACTCATTTCCAATGTAACCTTGTCACCCGGTAAGATTTTAATGAAGTTCATTCTTAACTTGCCTGAAATATGTGCAAGTACCTGATGCCCATTTTCAAGCTCTACCTTAAACATTGCGTTGGGAAGGGTTTCTACTACTGTACCCTCAAGCTCCAATACATCATCTTTAGCCACAGAATCTACCTCCTGCTAATTCTCTGAATATTCCGCTAACGCTTTTCGCACCTCTGAGTTTGTTATCTCATGCTCTGAACTAAGTATCCGATTGGATACGTAATTCGTAAGCTGAAGGTGCCTGAGCTTCTTTTTTTTAGGCCGGTCAACTTTTCTTAAGTTGCCGTCGGCAATATAGGCATAATTATCTTCTGCTTTAAGAACTATGAAGAAATTACCTTTATCCCTGCCTGCTTTTGAAATGACAACTGTTCCATCTAGCTTTTCCATTATTTTTGTTCCTTTCCCAAAGAGACTATTTAGTAAGAATTTCATAGCCATCCTTTGTAATCAAAACCGTATTTTCATAATGGGCTGATAAACTACCGTCAGCTGTAACCACTGTCCAGTCATCGTCAAGAACTGCAACCTCCCAAGCTCCTTCGTTTACCATAGGTTCTATGGCAAGTGTCATACCGGCTGAAAGCTTCATGCCTCTGCCGGCTTTGCCGAAGTTTGGAACCTGCGGGTCTTCATGCAGGCTCTCGCCTATTCCGTGCCCTACAAGATCTCTTACTACCGAAAAGCCGTTTTCTTCAACGTAGCTTTGTATAGCGTAAGAAACATCGCCTAATTTGGCACCATGCTTTAAATGTTTTATACCCTCAAAGAAGCTTTCCTTTGTTACATCAATAAGCTTCTTTGCCCGGGATGAAATCTCACCCACCGGAAAGGTTCTTGCAGCATCGCCGTGAAATCCGTCCTTGACAGCTCCCATGTCAATGCTGATTATGTCGCCTTCCTTAAGAATTATATCCTTTCGGGGAATTCCATGGACCACTACATCGTTGACTGACGCGCATATGCTTGCCGGATAACCATTATAGTGGAGAAAATTAGGTTTTGCACCCTTTGACAGAATAAACTCATGGGCAATGCTATTAAGCTGTGCTGTTGAAATGCCGGGCTTAATATTTTGCTCCAGCAGGTCAAGAGCAGCTTTTGTAATGGCACATGCCTCTCTCATTTTTTCTATCTGGTGTGCGGATTTTATTGTTATCATGTCAGAATCATTCCTCTATTCCAAGCGCTTTGAACACACACTTTACTGTATCTTCCAGAAGCGGTTGTCCCTGCGCCTTTGCAAGAAGTCCCATTTCATCATAATAGTCGATTATGGGCTCTGTTTCTTTATGATAAATAGAAAGTCTGTTCATAATTGTTTCAGGAACATCATCTGCTCTCTGGATAAGCTCGCCGCCGCATTTGTCGCAAACTCCGTCCTTTTCAGGCTTGTTGGAGATTACATTGTACGGAGCGCCGCACTTTGAGCATTCTCTTCTTGATGAAAGTCTTTCAACTATTTCATCGTCTGAAACCTCTATACATAAAACTTTGTCAATTTTGATACCTGTTTCTGTAAGCGCTTTTGCCTGTGCTACTGTTCTTGGAAAACCGTCCAGAATAAAACCGTTTTGAACATCAGGCTTTGAAAGTCTTTCCTTTACAACGTCTACTATAACGCTGTCAGGAACAAGGTGACCGTCATTTATATATTGAGCAGCTACCTTTCCCACTTCCGTGCCCTCTTTAATAGCACTACGGAGCATAACGCCGGTTGAAATTGTCTGGATATTAAGCTTTTTAGCTAATATCTCACCCTGAGTGCCTTTTCCGGCACCGGGAGGTCCCATTAAAATTAAATTCATGGACTTACTCCTTTCCAAAATCAACCAAGGAAACCTTTGTAATGGCGCATTACCATTTGAGACTCAATCTGCTGTACAGTTTCAAGTGCAACACCTTCCATAATAAGAAGTGAAGTACCACCAATCTGCAATGAATTGATATCAAACACTGCACCAAGAATTACAGGCATTATAGCAATTACACCAAGGAAGAACGCACCTGCAAGATTGAGGCGGTTTGATACCTTAAAGATATAATCGCTTGTTGGCTTGCCCGGACGTATTGCCGGAATGAAGCCGCCGTTCTTCTTAATATTGTTAGCAATTTCAATCGGATTAAATTGGATTGATGCATAGAAATATGTGAAGAAGATTATGAGTAAGAAGTAAAGTACTGAGTAAATTACATCACACCACCATGGTCCGAGACCTGCAGAAAGCATTGAAAGTACCAAGTGACCTACACCTGATGTTGGCAGGTTGCCGCCTGTAAGAAGTCTTACAATTGTTGACGGGAACGCCATGATACTTGATGCGAAGATTATTGGCATAACTCCGCCGCTTACTACCTTGATAGGAATGTTTGTACTTTGAC
>CAZWCO010000202.1:0-2818 GCA_964632665.1 uncultured Lachnospiraceae bacterium
GGCATTTGTGTAATTCCAATCTTCAGCGGTCATGGAAGCACGTTCGAGATAGTTTGCGCCACGGATGCCAAACGTGCGCATAATCTTGGAGCCTGCACGCAACAAAGAGTTGGGCACCCACGAGAGCTTTCGGTTAGAGAGGGGGACCTGATAGATGCGGTAACCTCCGAACAGCTCATCAGCTCCCTCGCCGGAAAGCACGGCCTTGACTTGCTTGGCGGCGAGCTGGTCTACGAAGTACAAAGCCACGGCACTCGGGTCAGCCAAAGGCTCGTCCATATGCCACTGCACGTGAGGCAGGCTCTCCCAATATTCATCTTCACTGATATGTTTGTAGTCGTTTTGAACGTTAAGTTCTTGCGCGAGTTCATGAGCCCAAGAGATTTCGTCGCGTTCACCTTCGTATTCCGCGAAACCCACGGTGAAGGTTTTGATGGCAGGGTTCTCCTTAGCCAAACAGGCAGCCATGTAGCTTGAGTCGATGCCACTGGAAAGGAACGATCCTACCTCAACATCAGCTACGTTATGAAAACGCACAGAATCGCGCATGACTTCATCAATGGCTTTCACGGTGTCCTGGCGACTGCGGACATTATCGAAATCATAGCACGGCTTCCAATAACGACGCTTCTCTACAGAACCGTCCTCCTTCACAACCAGGCAGTGCGCCGCCGGAAGCTTGAACACATCCTTAAAGAAGGTCTCTTCCTTGGCGGAGAATTGGAAGCACAGGTACGGTTCCAGGGCATCCTCGTTAAGCCGGCGCTCATAAGCAGGGTGCTCCAGAATGCTCTTGATCTCTGAGGCAAAAATGAACTGCCCATTCTGAACGGTGTAGTAAAAGGGCTTGATGCCGAAATAGTCACGGGCGCAAAACAGCTCGCGACTCTGTCGATTCCAAATGGCAAAGGAGAACATGCCGCGAAGGCGGTTCAAAGCCGCCTCGCCCCAAGCCATGTAGGCAACCAGCAGCACTTCGGTATCAGAAGACGTGCTGAAGCTCCAGCCTTCCTCTTCAAGTTCGGCACGCAGGTCGCGGTAGTTGTAGATTTCCCCATTGAAGACAATGGCCCAATCACCGAGCGCCATCCCGGCTTCGCTGCCCTGGATAAACTCGCCCTCTTTATTTAGTGCGGGGGAAGTGATGCATGCCACGCGCTCAGAGGAAGCCCTCACCATAGGCTGATTGCCTCCCTCCAAGTCGATGAGAGAGAGCCGTCTATGCCCCAAAGCAACGCCGTCGGCAATATATTGCCCCTCGCCATCGGGGCCACGATGGGCCATGACGTCACACATACTCTTAAGAACCAACGTATCTTGACCTTCGGCTCCCAAAAAGCCGCAGATGCCGCACATGTAAGCAATTCTCCTTAATAATAGTGAACAGTAAGCGAGAGGTTAGCTGGACGATTTGAACAGCCAGTTTAGAGAGGCCGCCCTAGACGAGCAGTTAACAAAACTCATCAAGCGTTGTAGCCAGTCGGCTATTACGTAATGCTTGATTTTACCTCATTATGGTTGTCCTTCAGCTAAACCTGTAGTTTCATCAAATTACTATCGCCATGCGCCTCTGTTCGACAAGCTTCCGCTTGTCAGCTTCGCCTTAAAGGCTCATTGCTAAGAAGCGGTCTAATGGGACGTTTACGCTCAATATAGCTAGTAACGTACATACCACATATCGCTGTGCACGCTAGTTATGCAAACAACTTTCCCCGGGCGTGGTGCGTGGATCATCTGACCATTTCCAATGTAGACACCCGTGTGGTGACTATTGATGGTGATGTCGCCGGGGACGGGGTCCGTTACGCGCGTCCAGCGTTGAATATGGGTGGTAGTCCAGTAGCGGCGGAAGTTACCGGTGAGGCAGTAGCCCACCAAACCCGAGCAGTCGAAGCTGTTCGGACCGCAGGCGCCCCACACGTAGGGCTTGCCGAGTTGGGCATACGCACGGTCAACGACAACGTTGCCCGTCACGGTTTGCGTTTTATCGTTATCTACGTTGGAAGTGCCAGAGCTTTGCTGCTGTTGTTCCTGTTGTGATTGCTGTTGTTGTTCCTGCTGTCTCCGAAGTGCTTCTTGACGTGCGGCTTCCTCACGAGCGGCCTCTTCCTGGGCCAAAAGCTCGGCAGCTTCAGCGGAAAGCTGATCGTAGGTAGCCTGCATCTCGGCGACCACGGCCTCAGCCTCAGCCTTGACGGCGGCCGCCTCCTCGGCCTTCTCGGCCGCGATGCGCTCCTGCTCCTCGTAGATAGCTTTCTGAGCCTCGACCTCGGCCTTGAGGTCCTTGGCCTCCTGGACCATGTCGGCATCATCCTCGTTCATGTCGTTGAGGAGATCCCAGTTAGATGCGAAGGACTTGAAGTCGGTGGCGCCTAGCAGCAGATCGAGGAAGGTGAGCGATCCGGATCGGTACATGCTGCGCGCGCGCGTGCCGAGCTGGTCTTGCAGGACGGCGATTTGGGCGCTGGCCTCGTCGATGGCAGCCTGCGCCTCGTCCATCTTGGCCTGGGCAGCCTCCTGCTCTTCCAAAGCATCGAAGTATGCCGTGGAAGCCTTATCGAGCTCTACCTGCATCGCGTTCAATGACTCAAGTACAGCAGCGGCCTCTGCGCGCTTCTCTGCAGAAGTGGGCGTGGCAAATGCATCTTCTACAGAAAGGGATGCAAGTGTAAGTGATGCGCATAGAACGGCGGTTCCGCCGATGAAGTTGCGCCTGCTTAGTGCATTGGTATGCTCTCCCATAAGAAACCCCCTGTTTGAGCATGTGGTATATTTGCAGTTTAACTTTCAGCATATTAGCACGATGATGTTCAAAGCA
>CAZWCO010000203.1:0-2800 GCA_964632665.1 uncultured Lachnospiraceae bacterium
ACTTTCACCTATAAAATCTGCAACAAAGGCATTTTTAGGCTCATTATATATATCAACCGGAGTTCCAATCTGAAGAATATTTCCGTCCTTCATAACAACAACCGTATCACTCATTGTAAGAGCTTCTTCCTGGTCATGAGTAACATATACAAAGGTTATCTCAAGGCTCTGCTGAATACGCTTAAGCTCTGCTTGCATCTCTTTTCTAAGCTTTAAGTCAAGAGCACCAAGAGGCTCGTCGAGAAGCAAAACCTTTGGTCTGTTTACAAGCGCACGTGCTATGGCAACTCGCTGCTGCTGACCGCCTGACAATCTATTTACAGAGCGTTTTTCATAGCCTGTAAGATTTACAAGCTTTAGCATTTCGGCTACTCTCAGACGCACCTCTTTTTCAGGAAGCTTGGCAATTCTAAGACCAAACGCAATGTTGTCGTATACATTTAAATGCGGGAAAAGTGCATACCTTTGAAAAACGGTATTAACGTTTCTTTTGTACGGCGGAACATCATTTATTTTTTTGCCGTCAAAAAAAACATTACCGGCGGTAGGCTGCAAAAATCCGCCTATAATACGAAGTGTTGTTGTCTTTCCGCAACCGGAAGGACCAAGTAGTGTTACAAATTCTTTGTCACGTATATCAAGATTAATTCCGTTAAGTATGACTTCATCGTCAAATGTGACACCAATATTTTGTAAACTAATAATATTCTCCAACTCTCTACCCCCAATTACACTATATTTTTATATGATAATTTTTAAATGGATTATAACACATTTTATAACAGTTTACAAGTATTTTCGATAAAATTTTAGGTTATGTAACATATTTTTAATCGTTGACATAACAAGATAAAAATGGTATAATTTAAAAAGCTCGTAAAGGCGATAAAAAATAAACAAAAAAACACCAAAGGCATACATGTTATGCATTTGATGATATAAGAGTAAATAATTAGTATGAAATCAACAATTATAAATCATAAGGTAACAACACAGGAGCATAGTTGTACAGTAGAGCAAATTTGTAAAAAAAAATATGAAATTTCTGCAAGGCTGTTATCCGAGCTTAAGCGAACAGACGGACTTCATCTTAACGGCAAGCATATAAGAACCATAGACACAGTTTCATCAGGCGATATATTAACAATTAATTTGACTGAAAATGACACATCACAAAATATTGAGCCTGTAAAAATGGATATTAATATAGTTTATGAAGACGATTTTTTAACTGTTGTTAATAAGCCAAGAAACATGTGTATGCATCCAAGCTATGAAAACTACTTAAATACACTTGCAAACGGGATTGTATATTATTGGCAGTCTAAGGGCGAGTATCATAAATTTCATGCTGTCAACAGAATAGACCGGGACACATCAGGTCTTTGCATTATAGCAAAAAATAAGTATGCTCATGGTATATTATCTGCTCAGACAAAAAACAAGATACTTAGTAAAACCTATTACGCCATTGTTTGCGGAACAGTTAAGGACGAAACAGGTACAATAAACGCTCCAATCGCCCGTGAAGAACACGGAATAATCAAAAGAAAAATATGCGAAAGTGGAAAAAGTGCCGTAACCCATTATAATGTTCTGTCTCGGGAAAACGACCTTACTTTTGTAAAAATACACACAGAAACAGGAAGAACACACCAGATAAGAGTGCATTTTTCAACCATCGGTCACCCACTGCTTGGGGATTGGTTATACGGAACAGAAAGCGATGCTTATCCTGATTTAAAAGGTTATATGTTACATTGCGGAGAAATAACTTTTAAACATCCTTTAACAAAAGAAAGAATGTCATTTAAAGCAGATTATCCCGATGATATGAAAAGCATTATTTGTAATTAAAGATTTTTTTGCAAAAGTCAACAAATGAATCAAAGACAGATTTTTTCTTTATATATTCCTCGCCGGATATAATATCTGTTGTTTTAAAGAGAGTGCCGTTATTGTATATTTCGCACTCTCCTATTTTTTCTCCTTTAGGAACGGATGATGTAATTTTTTCCATTGTATGAAGTACAACCTCTATATTTCTTTTTTTGTTATTAATTACAGGAATGTATATATCTTCATTAACAACTGCAGGAATTTTAATATTATCCTCTGTCTCAACATATTTCAAAATTTTACCCTTATTTAATATGTTTTCGACAGCTACATTTTCAAATCCAAAATCCAGAAGCTTTTTATGGTCGTTCCAGTCATCCGCAGCTCTTAACGTAACACATACAAGTTCAATACCATCTCTTTCTGCAGAAGACACAAGGCATCTGCCTGTTTTTTTAGTAAAGCCTGTTTTTACTCCGGTACAACCGGGATAAGATTTTAACATTTTGTTATGATTACGAAAATATAGTGTTCCGCCTGAATATTCTGCTGTTTTAGATGTTGAAGAAACAATTTCCCTAAAGGTATCGTTTTTTAACGCATAGGATGTAATTTTTGCAAGGTCTACAGCTGTTGTATAGTGGTTATCGGAATCAAGACCGCTTGCGTTTTCAAAAGAAGTGTTTTCAGCACCTAGCTCCTTTGCGTTTGCTGTCATAAGCTTTGCAAAGTCCCTTTCCGTACCCGCAATATGCTCTGCAACAGCAACTGCCGCATCATTTCCGGAATTTAGCATTAAGCCATATAATAAATCAATCATTTTAATTTTTTCTCCGGCTTTTATATACGCACTTGACCCCTCTGTCAAATCAGCATTACGGCTTATATTCACAACATCCTCCGGCTTGCTTTTGTCAAGTGCAACAATTGCTGTCATTATTTTTGTTGTACTTGCCATAGA
>CAZWCO010000204.1:0-2787 GCA_964632665.1 uncultured Lachnospiraceae bacterium
AATCATTTTTTCCTATCCCCTGATAAAAGGCGGTGTAAATTTTTACACCGCCTTTATTGATCAGGATTGTAAAGAGTTATTACAAAATCAGGCTTAAAGTCTGAAATATATGCATTTATATCTTCATCCCAGTTTCTAAGGTCTATAACCCTTGTTTCTTTAAACCCAAGCGACATAAAGGATGAGAACGGGAAGCCGAAAGAATCATGGAAAATAAGAATTTTCTTGTTTGATGATGAGTTATGGTTTACAATTTGCATTTCTGCCGTAAAGCCATCCATATACGCAGAATACAGGTCTGTATATATTCCATTATCCCCAAAGCCTGCCGCAAGCTCTTCCTCGCTTGGACCAAACTGTTCCTTGTCTACTCGCTTTGGGCTCATGACCACATCATAAAAGTTGCCTCGTGCTTCGTATTTTGCCTCTCCTGCAACTCTTTTTATAGAAATGTCTGTTTCAAAGTCAGGTACAAGATACGTAAAATCGTCAAGACCTGCATATAAAACGCCTGTTCGTCTTCCCCACGAGCCAAGATAACAGTTTTCCATAGTGGTTTTGGAAAAGTTATCAAGATTTGTTACAAGGTCAATTTCTTGTTTATTGGATATTTTGTAGCTTTCGTTAAGGTATTTATAAAACTGTGAAAAACTATAAAACGCTGTTTCTACTGTCCAGTGATGGTCCGTCTTATAAAAAAGCTCTTCCTTTGGTATAGTTGTATTTTCAGACAAAACCTCTCTGAAGTCATACACCTCTACCTGTCTGTCTCTCATGTGTGATATTATCTTATCTGCATTGGCATTTGCACTTGTGGTAAAACCTATTGGCAATTGCTCTTTTTCATACTGTGGCAATATTTTAAATGGTGCTTGTACATAGATTTGCTTTATTTTGTTTTCCACGCATGCGTCTGTGATTATGTCAAGATTTGTCTTAAACTTTTCCAGATTACTTTCCTTTGGAAGTGATGTAAGCTGTCCCCATTTATTTCTTACAATTGCACCAAGCTCCGGATCCTCTACTTCATTATTGAAGATAAGCTTTTGAGTATACCCTTGAAGCTCGATTATTTCGTTCCTCAAATACAGATTACTTTTAAAATCGTTCTCAAAGGATGCAGGTGTAAATGGTGGCATCTCTGAATCCTTATATTTTTCTCCAAGGTTAATTACAGAAAATATCGCCATTACAAATATGATTACAAGAAAAATCAGTAAGGTTATAATTCTTTTTATTTTCTCAGCCAATTTAATCTGCACCTCCTATCAGAAATTAAAGTAAATAAATACATTGTATCCGCCTTTAACAATATAAAGTATACAAAGTATAAAAAGCAGGTAATACGATACAGTTTTAATAATCCACGGCATGCGTATTTTTCCTGAAAGGACCTTTATCACAGGGGTCATACAAACGAGTCCTGTTATGAAACCGAGACCATGCTCACAAAGAGCCGCTGTTGCTGCTCCGTCTCCTGTGAAGAACGGTACAAACATCCTTTCCATATATACAAAGGCATTACCGATTGAAGTGCTTCTGAAAAGTACCCAGCCAAGCATTACAAAGAGCATAGTATACAGATATTTAACTGCGCCGGGCAGCTTTGAAATGAATTTTACATTCTTTTCTATTGAAAGGAGCACAAAGAAGAAAAGTCCCCACGCTACAAATGTCCAGTTTGCCCCATGCCAAATTCCTGTCGCAAGCCATACAACAAACAAGTTAAATATACGTCTACCGGCTGATTCTGACCTACTTCCGCCAAGAGGGAAATACAAATAGTCTCTGAACCATGTACCCATTGAAATGTGCCATCTGCGCCAGAATTCTGTGATTGACTTTGAGATATACGGATAGTCAAAGTTCTCCTCAAAGGTAAAACCGAACATTTTACCAAGGCCTATTGCCATATCAGAGTATCCTGAAAAATCGTAATAAATCATGAGTGTGTATGCAAGCACTCCAAGCCATGCCATGGGTGTTGACAAAAGCTCGGGGTTCATGTCAAATGCCTTGTCTGATACAAGGGCAAGGGTATTTGCAAGCATAACCTTTTTTCCAAGACCGATTATAAATCTTCTAATACCGTAACAAAAGTCTGCAAGTGTTTCTTGTCTGTCCTTAATCTGTGCCGCAACGGTTTCATATCTTACAATCGGTCCTGCAATAAGCTGCGGGAAGAATGAAACGTACAGCGCTAAATCAAGAGGATTTTTTTGCACCTGCTCTTTTCCACGGTATACGTCTATTACATATGACATTGCCTGGAAGGTAAAAAAGGAAATACCGATTGGCAATGCAATATTTTGTAGCGGGATTGATGTCTTAAATAGCGCATTTACGTTTTCTATTGAAAAGTCAAGATATTTATAAACAAATAACAAGGATAAGTTTACAGCTACGCTTAACGCCAGAAAAAGCTTTTTCACAATTGCTTTTTCGGAATATGCCATTAACAGACCAAACACGTAGTTAAGTAGTATTGAGCCAATCATTACATAAACAAACTTTGGCTCTCCCCAGCCGTAAAAAATTATACTTGCTACAAGAAGTATAAGATTTCTTACCCTGATACCAAGGGGTTTTAGTATATAATACAGCGCCAGAACGACGGGCAAAAACAAAAATAGAAATATTTCACTGCAAAACAGCACTCTTTTGTACCTCCAAATTTTATAATAGATTCATTATATCAAAATAAAGCTTTAGTGTCAACCAATTACTTAAAGAAAGGCGGTGTAAAAATTTACACCGCCTTTTATCAGGGGATAGAAAAAAATGATT
>CAZWCO010000205.1:0-2785 GCA_964632665.1 uncultured Lachnospiraceae bacterium
TTTATGAATAAGCTAATGTTCAATGCAGAGTATTATAATAACGACAACACAAAAATTACCATTACACCATACGCTTATGATATGAACGGAAACAAGATTACCGGCTGGACAATTGATATGACAAACGAATATTATAAATCACTTCAGTCAGGTAATGAGAAACAGGATATGTTCAAGGAGGAAAACTAATATGAGCAAATATGAAGCACCAAGAATTGATGTTATTGAATTTGAAGTAACGGATATTATTCAGACAAGCGGCTTAACGAACGGCGGTAATGCTTCGATTCCGGGAACAGGCGTAATCGTACCTATCCCCGGTCAGGCCTCAACAACATCGTTAGACGACAACTACAATAACTAATATATCTTGAATAACGGGCAGGTAGAAAGCCTGCCCGTTATTTACAGATATGAACAGCAAAGGGATTGAACTATGAGAAATTTTATTAAAAATATAGGTTTGTTATTGGTGATATTTAATTTGTTTTCTCTTACTGCTTTTGGGGAATTGGAAAAAGGCAATGACCTTGACATTGGTAATTCAACAGGTGTTATTGTTCCGCTTCCGAGTGATGAAAAAGAGGACAAACGGCAAAACTCCCCGACCGTTCATAACAACGGCGGCAGTGGCGGAAGCTCTTACAGACCAAGCACCAAACCGACAGACAAGAGTGAAACACAGCAAGAGCCTACACAAACAGAAAATAATATCAAGACTTTTGCAGATATAAAGGAAGACGATTGGTTTTACAGCGATGTAATGTTTGTTTTTAACAATATGATTATGACAGGCACAGGCGAAAATGAATTTTCACCGAATACTACTTTAAACCGTGCTATGATGATTACAATTTTACATAGGATTGACGGAGATGATTCTGTGTATGATAAAAATATATTTAAAGATGTTGAAAGAAATAGCTGGTACGAAAATGCCGTAAATTGGGGATTTGAAAATAAAATTGTAACAGGCACAGGCGAAAGTACCTTTGTACCGATGAATAATTTAACCCGTGAGCAGCTTTGTGTTATGCTTTATAATTATACAACTCATATTGGAGTTAAAACTGAATTTGCCGACATATCCTTTTACACAGACAATGCAGCGGTTTCAGCTTGGGCAAAGGACGCTGTTTCTTGGGCTGTGCAGGAGAAGATAATAACGGGAAAGGGAAACAATTCCCTTGCTACAAAGGACAGTGCAACAAGAGCAGAAGCAGCAACGGTTATAAGACGATACATAAAGAAGTTCGGAGAGGTAGATGGAAAATAAAATGTTATCATCATTGTTTTTTAGATTATTAAGGTTTGTGATTACAAGCGTGATTTGTTCCGTGCCCATATATCTCGGAACTGCCGGAATAATGGAAGATAAAGGTGTATTGTTTTTATCATTTATTGCATTTGTAATAGCAACAGGCATTGACACATACCGTTTCTCTTTTGATTTTTATAAAATATGGGATTATTTTTTAGGTCAACTGCTGCCATTGGTTATATATATTGTTATGGGATTTTTAACTTGTTTGATATTTCAGCCTGTTGTGTTCAACAGAATATTTCTGCCTTTAAGATTTGCAGGCTGCTTTGGAATGATAACGATTGAATCAATATCTGTTATTGGGGTTGCTTTCATAGTTATAGTGACAGCTATGAGTTTTTTGGGAGCAAGGTCAAGATATTTCCTACACAGTATGTATGATGTCAGCGAGAATGAAGATTAGGCAAAGGGGGAATATTATGTTTTGGAGAAAGAAATATTTGTGTTCAAGCTGTAAAACGGGAAAGGTATCATACGAGCTTGACAAGGTCGTTGAAGTATGCCCGTATATAAGAAATTGGGGAAATAATAAATGTAGTTTTTACAAGCCCTTAGAGGAAGAAAAGAGAAGCTTATTTGACAAAATTTTGAAGCTTTCATGCATTGATTAAAGAGGATTTGTTATGTTTGTTATTCGTCTTGCAGAGCTCAACATTGGAATAGAAAATAAATTTTTGTATATATATGACATGTGCAGGGACTATGTGACCAATGAAAAGCCTGATTTTATTGTATCTGTAACAGATTCGGAAATTTCAAGGGAATACAGGGGGTTATCAGGAGATGAAGGTTATTTTGAAAGTCTTGCAATTTACCGTAAAATAGCAGAGAAAGTAATATATTATAATACCTTTTTGCTGCATGGTGTGGTTATAGATGTTGAGGGTTGCGGAGTGGGTTTTCTTGCAAAAAGCGGCATGGGTAAAACAACTCACATGCTTCTATGGAAGAAACTTCTAAAAAATAAAATAACAGTCGTAAATGGTGACAAGCCACTTATAAGGGTTACAGACGGTAAAATTTATGCTTACGGAACACCCTGGGCGGGCAAAGAAAAATTTCAAACCAACACAAGAACAGACTTGAAAAATATTTGCTTTATTGAACGTTCATTGAAAAATAAATGTATTTTACTTAATAAAGAAGAAGCGTTTAATCGAATTGTTAACCAGGTATATATGCCGGGTAGTACAGATTTAATTTTTTCGATTTTGGAGCTTATATATGAATTAATAGATAAAACAGATTTCTACCTTATAAAATGTAATACTGATATATCGGCGGCGAAAGTCGCATATAGCAAAATAATAAATAATATATAGGAACAATCAATCAGGAGATGGATTGTTCTTTTTTTTACAATTTTTAAAAAAATTTCAAAAAAGATATTGATATATCTTGTAATTATGGTATAATTGTAGTATATGTCTGTGTGGTGCAGACAAAAGAAGCATAAGAAGG
>CAZWCO010000206.1:0-2779 GCA_964632665.1 uncultured Lachnospiraceae bacterium
AATTTCTACTTATAATTTTGATTTACAGGATAATTTGTATTTATTTAATCCTACTGTGCACCATGATGATTATGATAACCTCTTTAGATTAGGGGAAGAATTTATTAAATTAGAACCAGACAGTCCTAAGTTATTTTATATATGGGGACACAGCTTTGAGTTTGATATATTTAATGATTGGGATAAATTTGAAGATTTTCTTAAGCTTATAAGCGGCAAGGATGATATTTTCTATGGAACAAACAGAGAAGTTTTGCTTTAAGATGAAGGGTCGGTTTTATTGTCCTGAAAATTCTGTTTCATATATAAAATAGGGAAATTAACATATGGAAAAGCTATATAATAACATAATTTTAAATGACGATTTTTCTAGTAAACCGTCTTACCCCACAGATGTTCCGTATTTGAAAAATCCACCGGAGGTAATAGATGTATCAGTTGGACGTCAACTGTTTGTGGATGAGTTCTTAATAGAGGAAACAGAGCTTAAGAGTGAATATCACAAGGCTAAGAAGTTTGAGGGTAATCCCGTTCTTTATCCGGAAAAACCGTGGGAAACCAAGGGAAATCCTGTAGCATGCCCAAAAAGCGGCGGTGTATGGTACGATGAAGATGAGAAAAATTTTAAAATGTGGTACGAGGGTAGCTGGTGCCGCAATATGTGCTATGCAACCTCCAAGGATGGAATTAACTGGGAAAGACCTGACCTTGGGATTGTTGAGGGTACAAATATTATCTTGCCGTACAAGCATGGAGAAACGGATGATATCCTTCCCTTTGCAAACGACACTACATATCTGAGACCTGACTCAACCACTGTATTCATAGATTATGATGCTCCAAGAGAGGAACGCTATAAGCTTTTTCTTCGTATGCCCGGTTGGGGTAATTATAAAGGCATTATTGGTGCGAGCGCAGACGGAATTAATTTTAATAATCTTGCCATTGCAGGAGTTGTAGGTGACCGCAGTACCATTTTTTATAATCCTTTCAGGAAAAAGTGGATACACAGCGTTAGAAGTCAGTTCTGGGAAGGGGAGTTCCACAGATCGCGTATTTATTATGAATGTGACAATTTCTTTGATGCTGCAAACTGGGATAAGGACAAGGAGCATTACTGGCTAAAGACAGATGAGCTTGATATTCCAAATCCTTACATAGGAGAGGCTACAAGCCTATACAATTTGGATTGTGTCGGTTATGAAAGTATAATGCTTGGAATGTTCCAGACACATTACGGACCTGATAACGATACATGTGCAAAATCAGGCGCTCCAAAAATAACAGACCTTATTCCTATGTACAGCCGTGACGGATACAATTTCTCAAGACCTTGCCGTGAAAGCTTCATTAATTCTTCAATGTATGAAGGCTCATGGGACAGAGGATATGTTCAGTCTGTTGGCGGAGTAACTGTCATTAATGGTGATGAGTTATGGATATACTATATAGGATTTTCAGGAGATAAATCCAAAAAAACTGAAAAAGAGGGCATTACGAGCGGAATGTATGCCGGCGGCGCAACAGGTCTTGCAAAGCTAAGACGTGACGGTTTTGTATCCATGAACGGAAAAGGAACTTTGTTTACAAGAAAGCTCACCTTTGAAGATAAAGTCGCAATGTTTGTTAATGCAACGGGAAAAGTACAGGCACAGATACTTGATGATAAAGGCTGTGAAATTGCTCTTTCAAGGGTGTTTGATGGAGACAGTACAAAAGCAGAGGTAATATTTGAAAATTTTGATGTGTCAACTTTAAACAACAAGGTATTCAGAATTAAATTTACAGTTGATGGTAAGCTCTACTCCTTTGACTTCACAGACAAAAACGGCGATTTTGGCGGTGCAAAAGCGGCAGGAGTAGTAAAATAGAGATTTAAGGAGTGATAGATATGCAGCTTCAGGAATCAGCACAGATGTATATAGAAACCATTTACGTGCTTTCTCAAAGGTCAAATAACGTGAGAAGCATAGATGTTGCAGAGTATATGGGATTTTCAAAACCAAGTGTAAGCCGCGCAGTTGGGCTTTTAAAAAGCGGTGGTTATCTTGCTATGGCGGAGGACGGGGCACTTTCTCTTACAGAACAGGGACTAATGGAGGCTAAAAAGATTTTTGAGCGTCATACTGTTCTTTCAAAATTCCTTATTCAGCTCGGTGTTGATGAGGAAACTGCCGCAATGGATGCCTGTAGGATAGAGCATGTTATTTCGGATGAAACCTTGAGTGCCATAAAAAACAGCTTGAATAAGTAAAAATATTCTAAATTTTTGAAAATCCCTTGACATAAAGCAGGGAATTTGATATTATATCTATAATGGCTATGAAAAAGACAGTAGTCGGTCTTAAGAAGTAAAGAGAGTAGCGGTCGTGGCTGTGAGCCGCTTACGGATTATTCCGATGAACACCACTTTGGAGCTGCGTGCTGAAATAACAGTAAGCATTGCCGTACCCCCTGCGTAAAAGGGTAAATGAGTGACGGGGAGTTTTCCCGTAATCAGGGTGGAACCGTGTTTATTGCACCCCTGAGGAATTTGCGCTAAGCATTTTTCTTGGGGTGTTTTTTTTACAAGATTTTAAAAGAGAAAGGATAAATAAAAATGAGTGAAATGAACGAATTACAAATTTTAAGACACAGTGCGTCACACGTGCTTGCACAGGCAGTAAAAAGACTTTTTCCTGATGTAAAGCTTGCAATAGGTCCTGCAATTGATACAGGCTTCTATTACGACTTTGACTCCGAGCATAAGTTTACTCCCGAAGACCTTGAAGCAATTGAA
>CAZWCO010000207.1:0-2758 GCA_964632665.1 uncultured Lachnospiraceae bacterium
TTAAATTTTTAGTTAACCCAATCCCAATTGGTACCGTCTACACTGGTCCATGCCTGTTTGTCTATATCCGTAATGTATGAATTACCAACAGACACTATTTGAGTTGCGCCTACTGTTGGCATTGGTGCTGTTGTCGGATTAACCATAACATCGGCTTTAACTTCGAAGCTAATAATTTCAATTTCCGGTTTTATATACTTTTTCATTATTCACTTACCCCCGATGCCTGTACTTTTACATACGGTATTGCAACTATATTATCAACAGCTTCTATATTATTGCTTGCAACAACCGGTATATTGTTAATTTGCACACCTATTTGTACGTTGGCGCTGATTGATGCTATATTTTCTAACGTATCGCTTAAGTTAAAATCGCTCAACGGCTTTACTAACTTTTTAGTTGTTCCCTCATCTGAAATGTTCTGGAATACAAATCCTGCATCATTAAGATTGTTTATATATGGGAAATCAGCATAACATACATATATGTATTTTCCATCCTCACCCTCAGGATAGTATCTTACGGTTCCACTTATCTTTCCAAACTCATAGTCAGTTGCTACCCAACCGGTCGGCAAATAATCACCTGCTGTTACGTCCTTGTTAAGTGCGTTTCCGATAACAAGCTTAGTCCTTGTAACCGCTGCGCTTTCGCCGCTTGTGATTAATGTATACACGCCGGGAGCAAATTTATCTGAATCATACTTAACTCCAAGGTCATCAAATATATCGTAATCTGATCCGTTTTTCTGACCTACATAGTATACATTCGCAACATCAATTTGTGAAAGGCTTATTCCTGTTTCGGAATAATCTCCCTTAATAAGCATAACAGTTAGTTCTTCATCTGCAGCAACACCTGTTCCTGTATCTATGTCAAACATATTTGTCTGATAGTTAAAGCTTATGTTCTCCTGTTTGGATGTAACCTCCGCTTCTTCGCCTGTTGCACCGACAGTCACTGATGTCACGCACATAGCAAGTGAAGCTACCAGGATTCCTTTATATAAAAACTTCATAATCCTTGACTCTCCTTTAAAAGCTTTCAAATTACATTCTTACTCACTGAACATTATAGCACACACAAACTGTCCTTGTCAAGAGATTTTACCCTCGGTTCTAAAAATTTTACAAAAATTTTTCAACAAAATTACTGATGTATTATTGTCTAATTTGCCATTTCATTTTACTATAAGATTTAGTATATCTCTGTAAGATATAAATACCATAAGACCTATAAGAAGTAAAAATCCGATTGTATGCACCATTCCCTCTTTTTCGGGCGGTACAGGCTTTCTTCTTATCCACTCTATTATAACAAACAGTATCCGTCCGCCGTCAAGCGCCGGAAATGGCAGAAGATTAAATACACCAAGGTTTATTGTAAGAAGTGCCACAAGGTTTATTACATAAAGGACGCTTTGACTTCCGGCGTTTACTGCGTTGTTTACTTCTTTTACAACTCCAACCGGTCCCGATACCATATCCATAGAGCCTCTGCCTGTTATAAGGTCCCATATGGTTTTATAGAGAAGCTTAACAACATATTTAGTCATCCTGAAGGCTTGAGGAATTAAGTTGAACGCATTAACCTCCTCAATTTCCGGACGAAAGCCTATAAGGTATCTTGTGCTTTCTTCCGTTTTCCCTGTCATCGCATCGTTTTTGGGAAGCTCCTCGCTGTATTCAATTACAGTTTTTGTTTCCTTGCCATTTAAAATTTCAGAATATATTATATTATCCTCGTTATAAGTAACTGTCACATGCTGGAGGGAGGGCATAAAGGATATATCCCTCTTTTCCCCGTCTCTTTCTATTGTAATGTCAATGTTTTTACCGGGCTCTGCTTCTGACATGTAAAGCTGAATATCCTGGTACATTTCCACCCTTTTTCCGTTGACCTTTACAAGCTTGTCGCCCGGGAGAATGTCCTGCTCTGCCATATATGTTCCCGGCACAGTTTCGGAAATGGTATTTGTGTAAATATCTTTACCTGCAGCTGTAATAATACAAAAGAGCAAAAAACCGAGAATAATATTAAACACGGCACCTGCTGCAAGAACTATAAGGCGCCTTGGGCATGACTGTTCATTAAAATTCCCTTTTTCCGCTTTATCCTCTCCGTCTTCTCCTGCAAACTTACAAAAGCCGCCAAAGGGTATAAGCCTTACGCTGTACAGAGTATCCTTTCCCTGTTTTTTAAAAATTGCGGGACCAAAGCCTATGGAATACTCAAGAACAGTAAAGCCAAGGAGCTTACCGAATATAAAATGTCCAAACTCGTGAAGGGAAATCATCACAAGAAACATTACAACAGTTACAATAAAGGTTGTCATTAAATAACCCCTCTCATATTATACATTTTTAACAAATTCTCTTGCAAAGGCATCTGCCTGCAAAATATCGTCAATTGACGGATTTTCTATTTTCGGCGCTGCCGCCATGGCTTTTTCTATCACATCTGAAATGTGAAGAAAACCGATTTGTTCTTTCAGGAAAAGCTCCACCGCCACTTCATCAGCACTGTTAAACACTGTAGGAAGTATACCTCCCTGTCTTCCGGCGCTGTACGCAAGAGCAAGCGCTTTAAATGTATCAGTGTCAGGCCGCGCGAATGTAAGTGCGTCATACTTTGTAAAATCAAGCCTTTCTCCTTTTAAATTTCTTCTGTTTGGATAAGTAAGTGCATACTGGATAGGAAGATGCATATCAGGCACGCCAAGCTGTGCAATAACGCCTCCGTCTGCATATTCCAC
>CAZWCO010000208.1:0-2758 GCA_964632665.1 uncultured Lachnospiraceae bacterium
TCGATGAAAGTCGACACATTAATATAGATATTTTAAATTTAAGGAGGAACTCAAAATGAGTAAAAACAAAATCATGGTGCCTGAAGCTAAGCAGGCTATGGAAAACTTTAAAATGGAAGCTGCAAGAGAAGTTGGTGTAGATCTTAAGCAAGGCTACAACGGTGACCTTACTTCAAGACAAGCAGGCAGCGTAGGTGGACAAATGGTTAAGAATATGATAAAGGATTACGAAAATAAAATTAAGGCGTAACCTTTACGATAAACAAGCATTCCGGTGGTTTTCCGGAATGCTTGTTTTTTAATCCTTGACACATGATGCAAACATGATATAATAAAAGAAGAGGTGACCTGTGTTGAAAAAACGATATGTTTGGATTTCGCTAAGTATTTTATTTACTATGTTCATATTTGCCCGTTCTATGAAAGACGCCGCCGATTCCTCGGCAGAAAGCTCGGTGTTTGTAAATATATATTTGTACATTTATAATTTTTTGTTTTCGTCAGTTCCGAAAAACCCCGTAGCAACTGTCAGGAAGCTTGCACATGTGGCTGAGTTTGCAATCCAGGGCATGCTTTTGTGCGGAGTGTTTTCAACCTTTGAGGACAGGATAAAGGGTAATATATCAAATATTTTGTTTCTTGGACTTTTAACAGCTTGCACAGACGAATTTCTGCAATTATTTTCCGAGGGAAGAGCCGGACTTGTGATAGATATATTTATAGATTTTGGCGGCACCGTACTTGGATTATTAATAAGCCTTATCTGTGTAAAAATATTCTGTAATTTAAATAAACAAAAATGAATAGGATACCTTAGGAGGTAAACTGTATGGTCAAAATTATTAAAGGTCTTTACATAAATCCTCTGACGGTAGCCTTTTTTGTTCTTTGCTATCTCAGCGGTAAGACGGTGTTTTTTCTTATTTCATATATATCCATGCTTTTACATGAGCTGGGGCATATGACGGCGGCAATGTATATAGGACTTGAGCCATCACGAATATCACTCCATCCATTTGGTGTAAATTTAAAGCTCAAAAATTCCATGGTTTGTTCTCTTGCGGATGATATTATAATTTATCTGTCGGGACCGTTTATAAATCTTCTGCTGGCCATTTTTTTTGCGTTTTTTTATAAACCTCGTTATCTGTATGACTACGGCTTTGCTGTTAATATAATGCTTTTTATACTTAACATGCTGCCTGTTTATCCCCTTGACGGTGGAACAATTTTAAGAAAAATATTTATTAATTTCATGGGTGAAAAATTGGGTAATGCTGTTATGAAGCTTCTTTCCGGTATCGTAGCCGTAGGGGTTTTAGTCTTTGGAATTTTCACGATATGGAAAACAGGCTACAATTATTCCTGTATTTTTATAAGTGTTTTAATGTTTGCAAACATCTTTACATCCGGCGAAAAATATTCGCAAGACACAGTACGCAACATTATTTTTAATGACCGGATTTTTGAAAACAAAACAGGTAAGCCTGTCAGGATTGTTGCTTGTACAGAGGCTTTTATGCCTGCAAAATTTATAAGCTATGTACGTCCCGGTGTTTTTACCTGTGTGGCAGTTGTGGGAGAGGACGGTAAAATAGAAAGACTTGTAACCGAAAGGGAGCTTGTGGAGGATGCATTTAATGAAAAAGTGTGACGCTGTGCGTCACACTTTTAATATACTCTTCTTGCTCCTACATACCCATTCTTACGATATGCGGAATTTATTGATTCATATTTAACAACATCACCTGTTCGCGGTGCGTGGATCATTTGATCGTTTCCGGCGTATATACCAACGTGATTTATTCTTCCGCCCTTTGCAAAGAATAACAGGTCTCCTGGCTCGAGGTCGCTTTTGTTTACTGCCTTGCCGTTGGAAAATTGTGAAGCTGATGTTCTGCTTACGCTTATTCCAACTGACTTGCAAACATATTGTACAAGTCCTGAACAGTCAAATCCCTTTGGAGAGGTGCCTCCGTAAACGTACTTAACACCAAGATATTTCTTTGCTTCATTAACAATCGCTTGTCCCCGGGAACTTGATTCGGGTGTTACATAGCTACCGCTGCGCTCTTTGCTTTCTTTTTCAGCGGCTGCTTTTGCAGCGGCTTCCTTCTTTTCTGCGGCGATCTTTTGTATGGATGCCACTTCGCTTTTTGAAATCCACTGATTAGTAAGCTCTATTGATGATGAGCTTACAAATCCTGTGTTCATGTCGTCTCCGTAATATACCTTTGTATATCCGTTTTCATCATATAAAAGTACAAGCTCTGCTCCGTTTTCGAGAGTTCCTACGGTGGATGAGTTTAATTTTGCTGAGCGCAGTATTTTTACAGAGCTTCCGTCTGTGTTTATTTTCCCCTTTTTGTAATTGTCGTAGTGCATTGCGGCATAGTCCGCCTCTGCCTTGCTTTCTGTTATAAATTCTTTTAATACATATCCTGTTTTTCCCTGGTTATAGAAAATTTTGTAAAAGCCGTCTGTTGACTCTGTTATCTGTACCTGTGTGGCAGCGTTAAGATTGTCACAGACTGGGGAATTTTCCGATGGGGAAGTATATACGTTTAAGGTTCCTTGTGTCAAAAGTACATATGCGCTTTGAAATACGCTTTTTTTACTTTGGAGAGTAAGTAATTCTTCCTGTGTATATGTCTCATCAAGTATTTGTGCTACGTCAGTATCAGAAAGTCTTATGGAATCGTATGTTAAATAAGTAGAAGCTTCTTTATTATCATTAAGAAGAGATGCAATTCTGTTA
>CAZWCO010000209.1:0-2753 GCA_964632665.1 uncultured Lachnospiraceae bacterium
TTTGCCTTTGGTCTCGGTCTTACACGTCTTGATATGATGATGTACGGAGTGAAGGACATTCGTGACCTTAACAGCGGAAGCTTAAAGGTATTGTCACAATTTACAGACGATAAATAGGGTCTTTATAAAATTGCCCATAGCATACAGTTAGCCTCACTTACATATAAAAAATATGCGGCGTTCGGCTAACCGCACACTATGAACAATTTTCTTGCAGACTAACAGTTTGTGTTTTATAACACAGAGAGGAGTAATAATAAAATGTTTTTATCAATGAATTGGATTTCGGACTATGTAGACTTGTCCGGACTTGATAAGCTCGAACTTATAAATAAATTTTCTCTGTCAACGGCAGAGGTGGAAAACGACATATTCTTTAAGGGCAGCGACCTTAGCGGAATAGTTGTAGCAGAAATCAAATCAGTAGAAGACCATCCGGAATCAAAAAAGCTTCATCTTTTAAAGGTGGACGCAGGTGACGGAGAGCTTACAGACGTTGTGTGCGGCGCACCAAATGTACGTGTAGGTATGAAAACAGCCTTTGCAAAGGTGGGTGCGCAAATAGGCGAAATAACAATTACACCACGTAAGCTTGCAGGCTACACATCAAACGGAATGTGCTGCTCTGAAAAGGAAATCGGCATAAGCGACAACAATGACGGCATTATGGAAATTACCGATAACCTTGAAAACGGAACAGACCTTAAATCTGTTTACGATATAGACGATATAATCTTTGAGGTGGATAACAAGTCCCTCACAAACAGACCGGACCTTTGGGGTCATTACGGAATTGCCCGTGAGTTTGCCGCAATTGCAGGCCGTGAGCTAAAATGCCTTGATACTCTTGACCTTACGCAGTATGATAATCTCCATAAAGTAGACCTTAAAATAGAGGACCCTCTCTGCCAGAGATACTCCTGTATCCAGGTGGATAACATAAACGCACATGAAAGCCCTGTAAACATGAGAATAAGGCTTTACTACTGCGGCATGAGAGCGTTAAATCTTCTTGCTGACCTTACAAACTACCTTATGCTTGAAATGGGACAGCCTATGCATGCTTTTGACTCAAGAAAAGTAGAGAAGATAAGAATTAAGCGCTTTGATAAGCCATTTACATTCAAAACACTTGACGGCACAGACCGTAGTATAGACGAAAACACACTCATGATTTGTAACGGTGACACACCTGTTGCCATAGCAGGTATCATGGGTGGACTTGACTCAGAAATAGTTGACGATACAACAACCCTTACTCTTGAGTCTGCAACCTTTGACGCAGCGTCAATAAGAAAGTCAACTGTTAGACTTTCCCACAGAACAGACGCTTCAATGCGCTATGAAAAGTGCCTTGACCCTGAAATGACAGTCCCTGCAATCGGAAGATTTGTAAAGCTTCTAAAGGATATTGACAGCGGTGCTCAGGTTGTTTCTGCACTCACAGACGAGTATGCAAAGAAATACGACAAGGTAACACTTACCTTTGACAAAGCCTTTGTAAACCGTTATACAGGCATAGAAATAACAAACGAAGCAATCCTTAAAACTCTCCGCTCACTTGGCTTTACAGCAGACCTTGATGATGACAAGTTCACTGTTGGAGTTCCAAGCTGGAGAGCAACAAAGGACGTAACCATAAAGGCAGACATCATAGAAGAAATTACAAGAATTTACGGCTACGACAACTTTGACGTTCATACAGCCGCAGCACCTCTTTACCCTGTTTGCGAAGAGCCGCAGAAAAAGGACGAGGAAAGAATTAAGGATATCCTTGTAAAGCGCTTTTCAATGCATGAGCTTCACTCATATGTATGGGCATACTATGACGAATACAAGGCTCTTGGTATAGAGGTAGAGGATAATATTAACCTTATAAATGCGACTAACCCTAACATAAAAACAATAAGACGTTCAATAATTCCTACACAGCTTTGTCAGGTTAAGACAAATACTGCTTACAGCCCTGAATTCTCTGTGTTTGAAGTGGGACGCATAGTAAACGGTGTAAATGCCGATAACATGTGTGACGAGCACAAAAAGCTCGCAATTACAATGTTCAGCAAGGTAAAGGACACAGAGGAGCTTTACTTTAATCTTCGTGACTGTCTTGCAGTTGTGATGGATGACTTAAAGCATGAGTCACTTTCTTTTGAAAAGATGGAAAGCACTCACTCCTATCAGCATCCAAAGAACCTTAACAAAATTTTCTGCGGTGGCAGAGAAATAGGTGAGATTGGTATAGTAAACTCTGTTGTGTCAAAGAAGATTGACAAAAAGGCAAGCATAGTTTATGCAGAGCTTGATATGGAAGAAATTTCAAAGATAGCAAATGCAAGCATTAAGTATGTTGAGCCCTCAAAATTCCCTGAAATTGAAATAGACATTTCATTTGTATGTGATAAGTTTATTTCCATCAAGGACGCAATTGACAGAGCAAACTGTCCTCTTATAAAAGGAGTCAGTGTTGTAGATACTTACACAGACGAAAGCGGAAAATCAATAACTGTCAAAATCTTGTTCTCTCATCCGGAAAAAACACTTACCAAGGACGAGGTAATGGAAACAGTAAATTCTATTATTGAAGACCTTGAAAGTAAGGGAATAATACTTAAAAAGTAAAAACTAAAAGGTGCTACTATTGCCTTTTAAACTTTTCCTCCCTAGATAGCATTAGTGTCCAATAAAAATTTTGAGGACTCAACCTCTCGCCCCTTGTGGGAGAGAGGTAGTTTTGCAATTTGAGAGGAAAT
>CAZWCO010000210.1:0-2738 GCA_964632665.1 uncultured Lachnospiraceae bacterium
AGATATTTTGTAAAATTATTATGCCATTCTTTCATTTTAACTTTACATTACCAAGATTTTTTATATTCTTGTTCTGTATAGAGAATTTTGCCACAAGTCCTGTAAAAAATCCCGCACCGCAGCCTAAGATTGTAAGAGCCGGGAAATATGCAAAAACACTTAAGCTTCTTAGCATAATTGCCGCAGCAAAAAGCTGCCCTGTATTATGCCCCACAGCCCCGAATACACTTACCAAGGGGACTGATTTTATATTTTGCAGAAGAAGCATTACAACATAAGACAGCACACCTCCGCAAAGGGAATAAAAAAGCACGGTCACGTTTGCACATATTATGGTGGAAATTACAATCCTCAGCATTAAAATCAAAAACGCTTTTTTCTTGCTCCAGACGCGAAGCATCACAAGCGTAACAACATTTGAAATACCAATTTTAAATCCGGGAATTATAACAGGCAAAGAAATCTGATTTTCAATAACAAACATAATAAGTGATGCGGAAAGAAAAAGCGCACCCAAAGTAATGTCTTTTATTTTCAAAGCCTGTCACCACCTTTTAGTTAAATGTAACTGTGAACACAGTTCCTATGTTTTCTCCGTCCTTTACAATTATTCTGCCGCCCATTTGAAGAACTATATGCTTCACAATAGAAAGACCGAGACCTGTTCCCTGAACAGTTTTTGAACGGCTTTTATCTACACGGAAAAATCTTTCAAATATTCTTTCTTTATACTCGTCAGGTATTCCTATGCCTGTATCCGACACGGAAAAACCGCCGCTTGAAACATGTACAAGCACCTGACCATTTTCTTTATTGTATTTTATAGCATTATCGCAAAGATTATAAAAAAGCTCCTGAACCTGTGATTTCTTTGCCGTAAGAACATATTCGCCGCCTGTAACATTAATGGAAATTCCACGCTTTGCAGCCTTATCTCCAAGAAGCTCCGCCGTTTCACATGCTATTTCGTAAAGGTCAACACTCTCCTGCTCCTCTGTCTGCTCCTCGTCAAGCTTTGATAGCTTAATAATATCATCAACAAGACCTATCATCCGTGAGGTTTCTTTTTCTATTTTGCCCATAAATCCGTTTACATCCTCAGGACGTGCTATTCCGTTGTTAATAATCTGGGAGTAGCCTAAAATTGTAGTAAGAGGTGTTTTAAGCTCGTGAGATACATTAGCAGAAAACTCCCGCCTTATACGAATGTTTTTAACCTCCTCGCTTATGTCAAACAAAAGAATTATCATTCCGGATACTTCACCGTTTTCAAGCACAGGACTTAAAAATACTCTGTAGCTTTTGTCCTTTATCTCACATATGGCGCTTTGTTTTTCTCCTTTTTCTGCCTCTTTCATAAGACCTGAAAGCTCACAGGCACCTGAAATTAATGGAAAGGGTTTATATTCCATTGGCTCTGTTTCGTTAAATATTTTGCACGCACTTTTGTTTGCTGATATTATCTCATTTTCCCTGCCAAGAACTATAAGTCCCTCGTTCATATTTTCGCTGATTGCCTGAAGACGCATTTTCTGCCTTTTTACTCTTTGAACCTGTCTTTTTATTTCATTATTCTGCGCAGCAATTTTCTTAATTATAGGCTGAAGCTCAGGATATTTTATTCTTTCATTTGAATCCACATCTATATTTTCTATTATGTTTGCAATATTTTCTGCAATCATATCCGAAAAAACAACACAAATGGGATACAAAAACAGGCTTACAAGAATGAGTATCAATAAAAGCTTCCATGAAAACCCGCCTGAAAACCCAAGTGATGCAAAAAACGAAATAAGGATAACAGCCAGTAGTGTAAAAAAGCATATACGGTTTATACTTTTAAATATCTTACTGTACAATTATTTTTCCTCCTGACAAATTTTATATCCAACATTTCTTACAGTTTCAATATATTCACCAAGTGCACCAAGCTTTTGTCTTAGGGTTCTCATGTGCACATCAACAGTTCTTGTTTCACCCCCAAAGTCCGTGCCCCACACTCTGTTCATAAGAGTATCACGGCTTAAAACTATACCTTTATTTAAAATAAGAAGTTTAAGAATTTCAAATTCCTTATACGTTAAGGAAATCTCCTGTTCCTCTACCGTTACCTTGCGTGCTCCAAGGTCCATAGAAAGTCCCCTGTAAATCAGATTACTTTCCTTTCCACCGTACCTGCGAAGGACAGCATTTATCCGTGACACAAGCTCCATTATATCAAAAGGCTTTGTTATATAATCATCTGCTCCGGAGTCAAGACCTTTTATTTTATCTATCTGGCTTGACTTGGCAGTAAGCAAAATAACAGGAATATCTGTTGTAAGATTTGAGCTTCTTAGCTTTCCGAGAATTGTTATGCCGTCACAGTCAGGCAGCATAATATCAAGAAGCACTAAATCGGGCGTTTCCTCTGCAATGGCTGCAAAAAAGTCCCTGCCAAGACCAAAGCCCTGCACTTCAAAGCCAAGAGAGCTTAGTGTATATGTTATAAGCTCACGTATATTTAAATCATCTTCTACGCAGTATATTTTTTTCATAACTTATCACCTTGTTTTAAATTATATCACACCAAAAAAGATTTGTCCATACTAAAATTGGGCTGGTGCCTTTAGCGCAACAGCCCAATTAGATTTAACCGATACTTCCGATTTTTCTGAATTTATTATATCTTTCTGCAAGTAGTTGTTCCGTAGAGAGCTTTCTTTTTGCGCTTATCTCATCAATAAGAAAGCCTTTTA
>CAZWCO010000211.1:0-2695 GCA_964632665.1 uncultured Lachnospiraceae bacterium
GCAGAGTTTGTATACAAAATAGGCGAAATTTTAGATAAAAACAACGTATGCTGGCAAACAGGCGAGCTTGGAAAGGTAGACCAGGGCGGCGGCGGAACAATTGCCCAGTATGTTGCAAATCTTAACATGGATGTTATTGACTGTGGAGTTCCTGTTCTTTCTATGCATGCACCCTTTGAAGTAACAGCAAAAACAGACGTGTATATGGCATATCTTTCTTATAAGGCATTTTACAAAGAAAACTAAAAGGTGGTAATTTTTATAATACTCATAATAGCAGAAAAACCAAGCCTTGCAAGGAACATAACAGACAGCATAGGCAGTATGAAAAAGCGAAACGGATATTATGAGGGCTCAGGTTACATTGTAACCTGGGCTTTTGGTCATTTGTTTTCTCTTGCAGACGTAGAGGATTACTCTGATAATAAGGAAAAAAGATGGACCCTTGAAAGTATCCCGTGCTTTCCCGAAAAATTTAAATTTGTGCTTAAAAGAGATTATAAAACAAAAGAGGTAGACCCGGGCGTTCAAAGACAGTTTGAAATAATAAAGCATCTTTGCAACAGACAAGATGTGAGCACCATTGTAAATGCAGGTGACTCGGACAGAGAGGGAGAAATAATAATCAGAACCTGTATAGAAAATGCTTCTCCTGCAAATAAAAGTCTTAAGCGTTTATGGCTTCCCGACCAAACCCCTGAAACCATAAGACAGGGACTTTTGGAAATGAAGGATGAGACAGAATATGACAGCCTTGCAAATGAGGGATATGCAAGAACATATATGGACTGGCTATACGGTGTAAATCTTACAAGATATGCAACCCTTAAATCAGGCTCATTTTTAAGAGTCGGCAGAGTAATAGTCCCCATAGTCCGTGCCATATATGAAAGAGATATGTCAATAAGGAACTTTGTTTCCGAGAAATACTATGTAATTTCAAGTAAGGAAAAAACAGACGGCGAGGAAGTTCTACTTACAGGCAAAACAAAATTCAAGGCAAACGAGCTTGAAAAAGCCCGGGAGCTGTGCAACAAATATAACGCTTGTGACGCAGTTGTGACAAATAAAAAGCAATCAAAAACACAGCTTGCGGCAGGTAAGCTCTATTCACTTACAAAGCTCCAGAATGTACTTGGAAAGAAATATAAAATGTCAATGGAGAAAAGCCTTAAAATTGTACAGGACCTGTACGAAAAAGGCTTTGTAACCTATCCCAGAACAAACTCCGAGTACCTTGCAACAGCAGAAAAGGGAAAGGTAAAACAAATTTTAGAGTCTGTAAGCAAAATAGGATATCCTGTTATGTTCAAGGACGGAAAACACATTTTTGATGATTCAAAAATAGAATCCCACTCTGCCCTTACACCAACATATAAAATTCCTCAGAAAAATGCTCTTTCAGAGGATGAATATAAGGTTTACAGCACAATAATGAGAAGATTTGTCGCCGTATTCTGCAGCGAGGAATGTATAGCAAAGAAGAATGAAATAACAATAAAGGTGGGAGATTTTGAGGACTTTACCTTAAAGGGCACGGCAATACTTGAGCCCGGATGGACAAAGTATGATGATTATTCAGGCAAAGATAAGATACTTCCAAATCTGGAAAAGGGAGATAAGGTAAATATATGCTTCAAGCCACTTGAGAAAAATACCACACCACCCAAACACTATACAATAGAAACTCTTAATAACTACCTGAAAAATCCTTTCAGGGAGGACAAGGAAAATATAGAAACAGAGGATGACGCAGAGGAGTACAGAGCGGTATTTGAGGGCCTTGAGCTTGGAACAGAGGCAACTCGTACAGGCATAATAGATAACGCTGTAAAAAGCGGATATATAAGTCTTACAAAGGATGTATATAAAATACTCCCGGACGGAGAAAACCTTATTACTCTTCTTACTCTTATGAATATCAGCATGGATAAATATAAGACGGCTGAAATGGGTAAGGCTCTTAAAAAAGTGTACAGAGGGGAATTTCAGATAAATGACTCTCTTGATATTGTAAAAAAAGAAATTCTAGAAGTTCTTGAAACAAAGAGCTTGCCGCCTGAAAAGGATACAGACTACGGCTTCGTAGGTGATGTTATCGGCAAGTGCCCCGTTTGCGGAAGTGATGTAGTGAGAACGAAGTTCGGCTACGGCTGCAGCGGCTACAAGGACGGCTGTAAATTTGGATTTAATGGAGTTATCTGCGGAAGAGTAGTTTCTCTTTCAAATGCAAGAAAGCTTTTAACAGACGGCTCTACATACAAGATAGAAGGCTTTATTTCCAAAGCCGGCAAGGAATTTTCAGCAAGCCTTAAGCTGAATAACAATAAGGTGGAATTTGATTTTAATTAATGAAAAGGAGGGTCAGGCTTTTATGGATAAATTTGAGCTTTGTGCGCCTTATGCACCAACAGGCGACCAACCCCGTGCAATAGACGAGCTTGTAAGCGGCATAAACAGCGGAATGAAAGCCCAGACCCTTCTTGGAGTTACAGGTTCGGGAAAGACCTTTACCATGGCAAATGTGATTGCAAAGGTAAACAGACCAACTCTTGTGCTTGCACATAACAAAACCCTTGCCGCACAGCTTTGCAGCGAGTTTAAGGAGTTTTTTCCAGATAACGCGGGAGAATATTTTGTGTCCTACTATGACTACTATCAGCCGGAAGCTTATGTGCCATCAACAGACACTTAC
>CAZWCO010000212.1:0-2683 GCA_964632665.1 uncultured Lachnospiraceae bacterium
ACAACAACCGAGGAATTATACACGGTATTAAAAGCATTTGCTGAGAAGGATCCAAATGGAAATGGTTTAAATGACGAAATTCCGATGCTGGGAAAGGATGATATTATTAATTATGTACTTAATGCATTTATTTACTATGAAAAATTACATCCTTACAATGTAGAAGACGGCAAGATTGTTGCTCCTTTTATCTCGGATGAATTTCGTCAGGGACTACAATTTTTAAATAAATTATGTGAAGAAGGATTATATTCTGACCTAAGTTTTACAGCGACATCAACTACAGATATAAAGAATCTCTATACCCCTTCATCAGGTGAGGCAAAAGTTGGTGTTATTTGTGGACATCCGTCACTCAGGACAGACACTACAAGTGAGATTTTGGATCAGTATGTTGCAATGAAACCTTTGGCTGATGAGACCGGACAAGGTGGATATTGTGTTATGAGTGATGATATTGTAACGCTTAGTGGTTTTATTACAAAAGACTGTCAGGATCCGGTAATGGCAATGAAATTCCTTGATTTCTTCTATGAGGATGAGACTATCATTCGTGGACGTCACGGTGAAAAGGGTGTCGACTGGGAAGAAGGAACAGGACAGGATACTTATGGAAACGAAATAACAACGATTGTTAAAAACAGCCAGGCGTTCTTTGAGGGAAGTCAGACATGGGGACAAAACCAGTTGGGTATTCAAACGCCTCAAAACTACAATTCCGCTCCGTCCGAGGATAATGCTGTTGCTCAGAGAATTAGAAATATGTTCAAAGGCACATTTGCCGTGATGGAAGAAGCGAAAGTAAAAGAAGATACTGTTCGAAACTTGAATTACACATTAGACGAAGAATTATTTAAAGAAGAATATGAAAATCTGTTAAATAATTACGTAGCGGAACAAACTGATTTGTTTATTATGGGTACGGCTGATATTGATAATAATTCTGTATGGAGTACATACTTAAAGCAAATAGAAGAGTTGAATTTATCAGGAGTTCTCGAAATGAAACAAACAGCTTATGACAGAAATTACAAATAATAATATTCATTATTGACACTAATCAAGGTAGGAGACATTATGAGAATTCAGACATATGATGTGGGTACATGGTTGTACCCAGACAGTAAAATTACAGCCTTTGATAATTCAATTGTATTAGACAGTGCTAAAAATGCGGATGTTTGTTTTCAAATTTTAACTGATTTAAAATGTCCAAAGGATACATCAATAGCTTGGACATTGGATACACAGGATGATGGTATTAGTGTAGTGATTCATGAATTACGACCTGTCCTTGTACAGTCTAACAGTAGTGCAAAACTACTTGAGGCAACCAGTTGGGAGGAAGCTAAAGATTTTGCCGTAAGACAAGCTCCTTACGAAGTATATGATTTAACACGCCCTATTGACGATGGGAAGCTTTGGGGAGAAACGGGGTATACCGCATTTTTTATTAGAGTGAATGTTGCAAAAGATGTAACAACAGGTAATAAGAAACTTGTTTTGAATTTGAAGATTGCAGAAGAACAAGCGGAGATTATAATTCATCTGAATGTTCATAATGCGATTTTAAGTAATGTAGAAGAATCACCTTTTGCGATGGGATTCTGGCTTTTTAAGAAAACTCTCAAAGTTTGTCACAATGCTGAACGTTTTACGGATGAATTCTATGAATATGCAGAGTTATACTTAAAGCAAATGAAGGAGATGAGATGTAATCATATTCAGATTCCGACACCTGAACCAATTTATAACGAAGAGGGGAAGATTGTTGACTTTGATTTTACTGAATGTGACCGTATTACAGAAATTGCATTAAAATTAGGATTTCGATATATCAATAGTGGTTTTGTTGCAAAATTTTTACACTGGAGAGATAGCGAATTTCGTTTGATTTGGGATTTAGATACATTGGTAGAGAGTCCGGAAGGCTATCGTCAATTGTTGCTGTATATTAAGAAAACAAAAGAGTATATTAATCGGCACAATATTCAAAACAAATATTGGCAAAGCCTTGTAGACGAACCACAAATACCTAACAGCATTGCATACAAAGCACTCAGTTTAACGTTTCGCAAAGAAATGCCGGACTGTTTGATTATTGATCCGGTTGAAACACCAAACATCGCAGGTGCCTGTGATGTTTGGATTATAAAGCAAGCTACATATGAGATGTATAAAGAACAATTTGAAGTTTTGAAAAACCAAGGCGAAAGATTTTGGGTGTATACATGTGGCTTTCCGGCAGGAAAGTGGATGAATCAAGCAATTGATCTACCACTTTCGGCTACTCGCCTGATTCCTTGGCAAGCTGTCAGATACGGAATGGATGGTTTCGCCGATTTTGGTTATATGGAATATGCTGATTATTCAAATCCAATGTATCACACTACATTGAAAATTCCGTATAAAGGAGAAACGCGCTATTATCCACCTGGAAATGCAGCAGTGATATATACGGACGGGAAAGTGGTTTACGATAGTGTTAGAGCACATGTACATCGCATATCCGCTGAAGAGGCTGAACTTCTCATAAAACTGCGAGAATACGATGAACTCGCATGTAATAAGATTATAGACAGCGTTAGTACAACATTTGAGGAGTATGTTTCCGACTCCGCAAAAATTGAATTTGCACGAAAGATGCTATTTGAAAAGCTTGATGACTGTGCTGGTAAAGATT
>CAZWCO010000213.1:0-2671 GCA_964632665.1 uncultured Lachnospiraceae bacterium
TAGGTTCTTACCTGAAGGGTTATGCCCACGGGAACACCCGTTATTACCATAGCGAAGATGTAGCCTTCACCGCCGATAAGCGAGCTTGCGGAGATAGACTCAGAATAAGCATTGTTACCCGTTACCGCGCTGATAGAAGAATATACCTCGTTTGTTTCTGTTGTATATGGTGCTGTAAAAGTAACCTCATTTGTTTCAGGATTAAGGATTGAAAAAATGTAATCAAATCCGACCTTCTGATAATTCAATGAATCAATAGAGGTTGCCATATAAACAGGGTAATATGTTACACCGTCAACAGTTTCATCAGGAAGTCCCGCCAAGAATAAAGGAGCATCCTTAAACGGGTTTGCAATTTCTTCTGCCTTTTCTTCTGCTACACCGTATGTACCGTCTTCGTTTGCAACAAGTTCATATCCATCAGCAACATAGTCAGATACATCATTTGAGAAAGTACCGCCGGAAACGAAGTTAACAATCTGCTCCATATCGGTATTTGTGTAACTTCCCACGGCATTTCCTTTTTCAGAAATAAATGTTCCGCCTGTAATAGAAACAGTAGGTGTACCATAGTAATCAGAATCTGTGCTATCATCCATATGTTCAATTTGTAATGCATCACCGGTTATTACATATCCACTGCTTACAGCTGAATATTCGCTTACCTCACCGTCTGCAATAAGTGTACCGCCTGAAATTTCAAGATTTCCGCCTTTAAGAACAATAGCAACATCACCCTCAACAGAACCGCCGCTAACTCTAATGGTTCCTGCCTGCGGATGATAAATCGCAGTATTGTTTGCTGCTTTAACTGTTCCGTCGGTAATATTGATTTCGGTCGTATCCCACATTCCATTACCGGATAGGGCTTTTCCATCGCCGGTGTTTTCGATAACTCCGGCTGTGTTTAATGTGCCATTCCACACAATTACGTTGACGTCACCGCTACCGGTAATAACAACATCCTCTGAAACGTTAACTACACCATAACCAAATCGTGCATCACTTATTCCAACACTGATTGTACCGGTCTCGCCTAAGTCGATAGTACCATTTTTTATGGTAAGAGTAGTTTCGTCATAAGCAGAAAGGTCATTCGTAACAGTAAGAGTTTTTCCGTTTAAGTCAAGTGTAATATCTCCTCTGTACGCATTGGAAGTGCTAATCGTTGCATTTTCAAGAACTACTACAGTATCTCCTTCCTTTGCAACAGAAAGTGCATTGGCAACGGTTGCATAGTATTTATCGCCGATTTTTGCTTCCCAATACAATTCATCCATAGCCTCTGTTTTGTAGTAAGGCATATTAAATCCACTGCTTCCGCCAACCTTATCTCCGTTTACATCAATAAGCTTATTTGCATAATCAAGGTCTATAACAGCCGTACCCTCAGTACCGATACCCCAGAAATTGTTCTTGGCATCAACCTTATAGTCTTGAGCATAGCAAATGTAAGGCTGTGTGTTGTTTTTAGCAAGTATTTTGTTCTCGTTAACATACACCTTTGCAACCTGACCTTTTCCGGTAGGTGCATAAACATTGATAATACCTTCGTCAGCTCCTGCGTTTTCAAATACGTTGTTTGTGATTTTTACCGTGCTCTTGTCGGATTTATCAGTATTGTCGCCCACATAATATGGAACGTTCAATATCTGAACTGCATTCCAGCCAACATTTTTTATCACGTTGCCATCAATTAAAACATCGCCTTCTGCGGCATTGATAACAACACCTGATTTATACTCACCTGTCACACCGTTTATAGTGTTATTTGTAAATGTGAAATTCTCCATAGCTTCATCTGCGTCACCTGCAAAAGCACTTGCAAGATTAAACGCAACAGCTGCCTGTTCTTCAGTAATGTTATAGAATTCACAATTTGTAATTGTCCAGTCTTTGTATGTTACACCGTTAGTTCTCCAACCGGTAAACAGAATATATGAATTATCAAATTTGATACCGTCTATGGTAATGTTCTGATAATCAACGCTGTTTCCATCAGCAGAACGTAATGAACTGTTTTTAAGAATGGTTGCTTTATTCTCTGCACCCTTTATTGTCACGTTGTTAACAGTTGCAGGGAAAAGAACATTGCCAAGTTCAAGCTCACCTGCAACAAGCTGAACGGTAACAACATTTTCAGCCGTTGCAGTTTCAGCTGCAGCTGCAAGTGCATCAGCAAGAGTTTCGTACATTGTGCTGCCAACCTGTGCAACATAGTTTGTCACAGGAGCTTCGCCGGAGATATTTGTACCATACAGATTCGTAACTTCTGTTTCGTTTGAATATGCTTTTGTTTCAGCATCAACAGTGTTATCCGTAAACGTAACAGGAGAGCTCTGTGTACCCTGACAAGCACCAACAATCAAACCAACCATAGAGTCTGTACCGTAAATAGATGCTTTACTTACAGAGCAATCTTTATATACATTACCCTGATGTGCTATACCGGAAATACCGCCAACACGGCTGTAGCCTGTTACGCTGATATTTTCAACAGAAAGCTTTTCGAAGCACATAACGGGATTAGGTTCAGTTGTGAAGCCTAAGATACCACCTATGTATGTAGCACCTTTATAAAGTCCGTTAATTGTACCCTTCTCTGTGGTTGTATCCTTTACCGAGCAATTGTAAATTGATACGCCGCTAACTCCATCTGTGGTTGTGCCTG
>CAZWCO010000214.1:0-2646 GCA_964632665.1 uncultured Lachnospiraceae bacterium
CTGAAGGTGCTACTCATTATACTTATGACTTTGGTAATTCTTACGAGGACACTCCGGTTGCGCTTGAAGACGGAAAAACATCGGAGTCCTTCTATGTAAATGCTTCTTCTCCTGAAGCAAAGGATTATCTTGAAATTCGTTGGTATTGTGATGATGAAGAACCGGAAAGTTATCCATACGTCCACGCCTATGGTTATTCTTCATATTATATAGACATCACAGAGGTTGACCTTGCAGATGATGTAAATGTTGAAGTGGCTGCTGCAAACATAGTTAATCAAAACGCTCCGGAGAGTGCTCCTTACACAGGAACACCCTCAGCAACAGTAGAAAGCGGAACAATTAAACTTGCAGTAGAAGACCTTAAAACACATTTTAACGGTAACGACGACCTTGGTGCATGGGTAGGTGCAGCAATTTCAAGACCGGCTGGTGCTGAATATATAAAATATGTGTTTGAAGAAGAGGATTATGTATGGTGGGGAGATGCCGAGTATTGCTTAGCTGATGAGGTTGCAGACGAGAATTCAATTTCATTCTATGTAGATGCATACGACAAATCACCAAAGAACACAATTATGCTTCAGTGGTTTGATATAAATAGAGTTGCAATTACCAATATTCTTTCCTATAAGTTAGATCTTTCAGGTGTTGATTATATGGTTGCAGACGAAGCAGAGCTTTTAATCGAAAAAGCAAACATTGTTGACCAGGACAATACAGAGGTCCCTCCTTATATGGGCGAGCATAATGCTAAGCTTGAAGGAGACACAATCAAACTTAGTGCAGATTTACTCATGGAACACGAAAGTGATGGAGCAGGAGAGGGTGCATGGATTGGCTTTAAGGCTTCAGTTGAGGGAGCAAAATATTTGAAGTATGTATTCATAAATGATGAATACGATGATGATGACTGGTATGGTGCAGTGCAGAGTGAAATTTTGGGTTCTGAGTCTTTCTATGTAGATGCAAGTGATTATTATAGAAAAAACAAAGTTATGCTTCAGTGGTTTGACGAAAACGGAAATGCACTCACAAATGTGAATACCTATAAGATTGATGTTGAAAAGGTAACACTTGAAGATTGGTTCGATGTTCTCTACAGCAATATTGAGCTTACAGGAGAAGATAAACGTTTTTATAACCTTGCTCCCAACGACGAATATGTAGAATGGGTGTCCACTGCAGACTATGTTTATGTTCTCGCTGATGCACAAAACGGCTCTGTTGAATTAAAGGTAAACGGTACAGATGAGAGCAACGGAGGAAATGTATTCTATAGAGACGCAAACAAAACAATTACCCTTACAGCAACAGCAAATAGCGGATATGTGTTTGCCGGTTGGTATGACGGATATGGTAACAAGGTAAGTAATACTGCTTCTTATGATATTACACTTGACGCCTGCTATGACCTTGTAGCAAGGTTCAGTACAAATTCAGTAAATAATGCCGGCGGTGGCGGTGGTATCAAAGTTGCAAAACCTGTAGCAAGTGTAGCTGCGGGTGAGGTAGAAGCCGGAACGGATGTAAAGCTTTCAACTACAACCAGAGATGCCGAAATTTATTACACAGTTGACGGAACTACTCCTACTGAAAAATCTACATTATATAGCGAAGCAATTGCTATAAATGAAGATGTTACTATAAAGGCTATAGCAATAAAAGGAAAAACAAAGAGCTCAGTTTTGACTGTTAAATATACTGTTAAAAAGGCAGCAGAGGATGATAATGTAAACGAATCTTCATTCGCTGATATATCAAATTATGGCTGGGCAAAAGAAGCTATTAATGCTTTGGCAGAAAAGGGCATAATAAAGGGTGTTTCTGACACAGAATTTGCCCCTGCAAGTGATATAAAGAGAGCAGATTTTATGCTTCTCCTTGTTAGAATGTTAGACCTTAAAGCCGATGTAACAGATAATTTTGACGATGTAGCTGAAGACAAATACTACTATGAAGGAATAGGCATAGCAAAAACACTTGGCTTGACAGGCGGCGTTGGAGAGAACAAATTTAATCCGGAGGAAAGTATTACAAGACAAGATATGTTTGTTCTTGCGTATAGAATTTTAAAGATGCAGGAAGTTGAGTTGATTGATGCTGATGAAAGTACAATTAACACATTTGAAGATTATTCAAAAATTGCTGATTATGCAAAAGAAGGACTTTCATCTCTTGTTAAGAATGAGCTTGTAAAAGGTTCTGACAACAAGATAAATCCTTTGGATAATGCTACAAGAGCTGAAACAGCAGTGTTTGTTTACAGACTTTATAATTTATTAAGCAACTAATTTTCAAAATATGGGGTGTTGTGAGTAATCACAATGCCCCTTGTTTTTGTTCATCTTTACTTAAATAAAAAAGGAAGTGACCCTTGATTGCTTTATTAACCTTGCAATCAAGGGTCACTTCTGTTCGATTTTAATATCTAGCATCTTTTTTTATACCTCTCTTTCTTAAGATGCCTTTTGCTTTAAATTTTACAGTTATCAAAGTGTCAAAACCCATTCTCTTAAGCAGATTATACTTACGCTTTTCATGTATCTTTTTGCTGCAAAAGGTTCTTTTTGATTTTATAATCGAATATATGATTTGAACTTATCTATATAAAACGTAACACCGTCGTGATTTTAATTTTATCCC
>CAZWCO010000215.1:0-2645 GCA_964632665.1 uncultured Lachnospiraceae bacterium
GTCTTCCACGTATAGAAGAGCTTTTTGAAGCACGTAAGCCAAAGGGTGTTGCTATAATTTCTGAAATCGGCGGTAAGGTAACTGTTTCCGAAACAAAGAAAAAGAGAGAAGTTATTGTAACAGACGATGAATCAGGAGAGGCAAAGACATATGCAATCCCATACTCATCAAGCATTGTTGTAAAAAGCGGCGATGTAATAGAGAAGGGCGCAGAGCTTACAATGGGTTCAATTAACCCGAACGATATCTTGAGAATACTCGGTCCTCATGAGGTGCAGGTATATATTACCCGTGAAGTACAAAGAACTTATCGTATGCAGGGTGTTGACATTAACGATAAGCACGTTGAGGTTATCACAAGACAGATGCTTCGCAAGGTAAGAGTAGAAGAAGCAGGAGATACTAATCTTCTTATGGGCTCAGTTGTTGATATCTTTGAGCTTGAAATGGCAAACAGAGAAGTTGATAAGATTGCTAAGTACCTTGAAGATAACGGCGGCGTAGCTCCGGCACCTGAAATTGATGAAGAAACAGGCGAGGTAGTATTCAGTGATGATTACATGGAAGTTCCGTCAGGCTTTGAGGGACGCCATGCAACCTACTCACCGGTACTTCTCGGTATCACAAAGGCATCACTTGCTACTGATTCGTTCCTTTCAGCAGCTTCATTCCAGGAAACAACAAAGGTTCTCACAGACGCTGCTATCAAGGGTAAGGTAGACCCGCTTATCGGTATTAAGGAAAACGTTATAATCGGTAAGCTTATTCCTGCCGGAACAGGTATGTCACTTTATAAAGATATCAGCATAAAAGTTGAAGGTCAAGTCATACCAAACGAACAGATAAAATAGTATTTAAATAAGGGGGTATTGTTTAACAATACCCCTGAATTTTCAAAAGGAGGTAGGAAAGTGTCAGACAAAAAACAGTCCTTTATGAAAAATGTAAGTGTAATACTCATGGCACAGCTCCTTGTTAAGCTTTTCGGACTTGTATATCGTATGGTTATCACAAACATTCGAGGCTTCGGAGACGCCGGAAACGGATTTTATACTGCCGGCTTTCAGGTGTATACACTTCTCCTTGCCGTGTCTTCTGTTGGCGTTCCAAATGCCATTTCAAAAATGGTAGCAGAGCGTACGGCAGTTAAGGATTATAAAGGTGCTTATGTTGTGTTCAAGACTGCCTTTAAGCTTTTTGCAATTATCGGTATCGTGTGTAGCGTCGCCCTGTTTTTTGGCGCGGATTTCGTAGCATACCATGTTGTTAATATGGCAGGTGTTGAGCATACAATGAGAGCGCTTTCTCCGTCAATCTTCTTTGTGTGCGTGTCAAGCGTTATAAGAGGTTATTTTGTTGGACTTCAGAACATGAAAGCAACAAGCAACTCACAGGTTCTTGAACAAATTTTCAAGTGTACTCTTACAATTGCATTTGTGTGGTTTTCTGTGGGACTTGAGCCACAGTACATGGCGGCATGGGCAAACTTCGCAAGCTCTGTTGCAACTGTACTTAGCTTTGGATATCTGCTTATTTTTTATAATAAACACAAGAGAGAAATCAAAGAAAAGCTTCAAATGTCAGATGCTAAGGTATTTAACAAAATATCCACAGGCAAGATGATGAAAAGCATTCTTATGATTTCTGTCCCAATATCCCTTGGTTCAATAATAACTGCAATAAACCGCGTAATAGACACGGCAACAATAACACGTGGAATAGAAATAGCCTTTGCCTCATACATACCGGCATACGGTAATACACCGGCTGTTGTGTACCCCACACTTGAGCAATTAAATCGTGAGGCAGTGCGTTTAGCCGGAGTTCTGGGCAAAAGCGATACTCTAATAAACATGCCTCTTGCCCTTAACATTGCATTTGCAACAGTTCTTGTTCCCTCCATATCGGGAGCACTTGCTATTGGCGACAAAAAAGAGGCGGCAGGCAAGATAAACTATTCTTTCCTGATTTCAATTTTGCTTATACTTCCCTGTGCTTTCGGATACATTTCCCTGGCACAGCCAATTTATAAGCTCATATACCCCAATGCACAGCTTGGATACGACCTTTTGCAGATAAGCTCAATTGCACTTATATTTACCGCCCTTAACCAGACCATTTCCGGCTCGTTGCAGGGGATGGGTAAGGTGTATACGCCGGCAACAGGATTAATCTGCGGATGTGTTGTAAAGATTATTTTAAATATTATACTAATCAGAATTCCATCTGTAAATATTTACGGTGCGGCAATAAGCTCTGTAATTTGCCAGATAATTTCATTTAGTATCTGCTTTACAGTTCTTGCACATAATATTCCTCTTAATATGAGCCTTTTAAAGTATGTGTTAAAGCCTCTCTTTGCGGGAGTGATAATGGCATGTGTTGCAAAAGGCGTATATATGGGAGTGAATTATATATTAAGTTCAAACCTTGTTGCTTTGGCTTTGTCCATAGGCATTGCAGCAATTGCATATTTTATTCTTATATTTAAACTTAAAATCATGACAGAGGAAGAAATAAAAATGCTCCCAATGGGAGATAGATTATACGGATTGTTGAGAAAAATAAAGCTCATATAAAAAACACCCTTTCGGGTGTTTCTCTAAGGGATGTTTAGTGAAACATTCTAACAGGTGCGGAAGTTG
>CAZWCO010000216.1:0-2591 GCA_964632665.1 uncultured Lachnospiraceae bacterium
GTGATACCCAAAATCTTTGATTTTGATGGTAGAACTTATGCTGGTGAGTAGTACGTCAAAGGTGCGATGAGTTCGTAGTTCAATGGCAACAAAGCATTTTTCGCCCTTTAGCATTCCAAAAACAGGAAGTGCGCAGTCTGTAACAGTAAATTTCGTGTTTTCTCTTTTCTTAAAGGAACACATCATATAACTGCTTTCTACGTAAGGGCCGCCACCCCTCACAAGCACAACCATACCGTTGAAATAATAAAAAACTATATCTCTGAAAATTTTACGGAAGAAATTTCAAACAAGCTACTGGCAGATATGGTAGGATATCACGAATATCACCTGAACAGGCTTTTTTCATCTGTTACGGGGATGAGTATGCACCGCTACATTTTAAACCTCCGTATACAAAAGGCAAAAAAACTCCTTATAGAAACGGATACAAGGGTTTGCGATATAGCAGAAATTTGCGGGTTTACAAGTAATACATATTTTCCCTGTACTTTGGAAAGGACGTGGGCTGTTCGCCTACTGAATACAGGAAAATCCACAGGACGATTATATAGGAAATTTGGCGGATTTGGTTGTTTTGTGGTACTTTTGCACGGAAAGTGACTATGTTTTTAGTCTATTATTTATCTATAATAAAAAAATATTTAAAAATGCTTGACAAGGGTCTTAACGGATGGTATAATATTTTTTGCGTTAAGGCTCTTTTTTTTTATGTTCAAAAAAGAGATAAAATAATGATAGCAAGTTTTTGGAGGTGTAAAACTAATGAGAGTAAAAATCACACTTGCATGTTCTGAATGTAAGCAAAGAAACTACGATACAATGAAGAACAAGAAAAACGATCCGGACAGACTGGAGATGAACAAATACTGCAGATTCTGCAGAAAGCATACTCTCCACAAGGAAACAAAATAAAAGATAGGATGTGTTATTATGTCTGAGAACAAGACAAACAAGAAAAGTCTTGCAAAGAGAATTTCCGGCTTTTTTACAGAAACAAAGTCAGAGCTCGCAAAGGCAACATGGCCCTCAAAGTCACAATTGATTCGTAACACAACAGTTATTTTGGTATTCATCGCGGTTGTTGCCATTATCCTGGCAGTTTTAGACTTAGGATTTTCTCAGCTCTTCCGTGTTATAACAAATTTGTTATAATAGTGGGAAAAGGAGGAGAACTTTATGGCAGCGGACGCTAAATGGTACGTGGCTCACACGTATTCCGGATACGAAAATAAGGTAAAAGCAAATATCGAAAAAACCGTTGAAAATCGTGGTCTTCAGCACTTGATTCACAGCGTGGACGTTCCCGTAGAGGATGTTGAAGAAACAACTAATGATACAACAAAAACCGTAAAGCACAAGCTTTTCCCCGGTTATGTTGTAATTAAAATGGTTATGACGGACGAAAGCTGGTATATTGTAAGAAACACAAGAGGTGTTACCGGATTTGTCGGTCCCGGATCTAAACCGGTTGCGTTAACTGACGAAGAGGTTCGTAAAATGGGCGTTGAAAAAGTACGCCAGGCAGATATTGACCTGTCCGCAGGTGACAGAATCTCGGTTAAATCCGGTCCAATGGAAGGATTTTCCGGTATTGTTGAAAAGGTTGATTCTGAAACAAGAAAGATTACAGCCAAAATCAACATGTTTGACAGAGAGGTTTCTCTGGAAATCGATGCAAACCAAGTTACTCGCATCGACTAATTAATTTATGTTATAAACGGTTGGTCCGTTTATATATTTCCCTCTGGTTTTTCAGTGGGAGGGCAACATGCCCGTAATTACCACACGTATTTTTAAGGAGGTGCCATTTATGGCTCAGAAAGTTGCAGGTTATATCAAATTACAAATTCCTGCCGGCAAAGCAACACCGGCTCCCCCTGTTGGTCCGGCTCTCGGTCAACACGGTGTAAACATTGTACAGTTTACTAAGGAATTTAACGAAAAAACAGCTAAGGATGCAGGTCTTATTATCCCTGTTGTTATCACAGTTTATGCAGACCGTTCATTCTCATTCATCACAAAGACACCACCCGCTGCCGTTTTAATTAAAAAGGCATGTAATATCCAAAGCGGTTCAGGTGTTCCTAACAAGACAAAGGTTGCTACTTTAAAGAAAGCCGACCTTCAGGCAATTGCAGAGCAGAAAATGCCTGACCTTAATGCAGGTAGCCTTGAGGCTGCTATGAGCATGGTTGCAGGTACTGCACGCAGCATGGGTGTATTAGTAGAAGAATAATTTAAACTGCTGAAATTAGGTGGGAGAGGCTAAAAAGCCTTGTTTGACCACAAAGGAGGATAATAAAATGTTCAGAGGAAAGAAATATCAAGACAGCACAAAGCTTGTCGACAAAACAAAATTATACGAGGTTAACGAAGCATTTGACCTTGTAACAAAGACTGCTAAGGCAAAGTTTGACGAAACAATCGAAGTTCACGTAAAGCTCGGTGTTGACTCAAGACACGCTGACCAGCAAGTAAGAGGCGCTATTGTTTTGCCACACGGAACAGGTAAAACATCTAAGGTGCTTGTATTCGCTAAAGGACCTAAGGCAGACGAAGCTACTGCTGCAGGTGCTGACTATGTTGGC
>CAZWCO010000217.1:0-2580 GCA_964632665.1 uncultured Lachnospiraceae bacterium
AGAACATCTCCGGTACTGCGGAGAGACCTCGTCTTAATGTATTTAGAAGCTTGAACAATATATATGCGCAGATTATTGACGATACTAAGGGTGTTACACTTGTTGCAGCATCAAGCCTTGACAAAGAGTTTGAAGGTTACGGCGGTAACATCGAAGCTGCAAAGAAGGTTGGCATGCTCGTTGCTGAAAAGGCACTCGCTGCCGGCATCAAGGAAGTAGTATTCGACAGAGGCGGATATGTATATCACGGTAGAGTAGCTGCTCTTGCAGAGGGTGCAAGAGAAGGCGGACTCGTATTCTAATATAGGAGGTAAACAATAGTGGCTGAAAGAATAGACGCATCAGTACTTGATATTCAAGAAAACGTTGTTGCGATAAATCGTGTTGCAAAGGTTGTAAAGGGCGGACGTACATTCCGTTTCAGCGCATTGGTTGTTGTCGGTGACGGCAATGGTCATGTTGGCTGCGGTATGGGTAAGGCTGCCGAAATCCCCGATGCAATAAGAAAAGGCATTGAAGATGCAAAGAAAAACATGGTTACAGTTCCAATGGTAGGAACAACAATTCCTCACGAGATTATCGGTGAACACGGTGCCGGCAGAGTGCTTTTAAAGCCAGCTGCAGAAGGTACAGGTGTTATTGCCGGAGGTGCTGTCAGAGCCGTTCTCGAGCTTGCAGGTATCAGAGATATCAGAACAAAGTGCTTGCGCTCAAATAACAAGAGAAACGTTGTCAGCGCTACTATCCAGGGTCTTGCAAGTCTTAAGCAGGCAGACAAGGTTGCTGAGCTTCGCGGCAAGACAGTAGAGGAAATTATCGGTTAATAAAACCGGAATATTTTCGTGGAAAGGAACGGTGCTATAATGGCTACAATAAAAGTTAAATTGGTCAAGAGCACAATCGGCAGAAAGCAAGACCAGATTGCTACCGTAAAGGCTCTCGGACTTAGAAAGATCAGACACGTTGTGGAACACAATGATACACCTCAGATCAGAGGTATGATTAATAAAGTTTCCCATCTTGTTGAAGTAGAAGAAAACTAAAACAAAGACAAGGAGGTGTAGCAAATGAGATTGGACGAATTAAAGCCGGCTGCAGGTTCCACATTCACAGTCAAGAGAGTTGGCCGTGGTATTGGTTCAGGCACAGGTAAAACTTCCGGTAAAGGTCATAAGGGACAAAATGCACGTTCAGGCGGCGGTGTAAGACCGGGCTTTGAAGGTGGACAGATGCCAATTTACAGACGTTTGCCGAAGCGTGGATTCAAAAATATATTTGCAAAGCAGTATGTTACTATTAATATAGAAGCTCTTGAAGCTTTTGAGGACGGAACAGAAGTAACTGAGGCGCTCTTGCTCGAAAAGGGTATTGTTAAAAAGACTCTTGACGGCGTTAAGGTGCTCGGACGTGGTGAGCTTACAAAGAAGCTTACAGTAAAGGTTACTAAGTATACCGAATCCGCTAAGGAAAAGATTGAAAAGGCAGGCGGAAAGGCAGAGGTGAAGTAAAATGTTCGATACGTTTAAAAACGCTTTTAAAATTCCGGATTTAAGACGCAGAATATTTTTCACATTACTAATGCTAATCATTTTCAGATTTGGTGCACACATTCCTGTACCATTTCTTAGCGCAGATGCAATGAAGGCTTTCTTAGAGGGCGGCGGTCTTGACCTCTTCAACCTCTTTGATGCTTTTACAGGCGGTGCCTTCTCACAGGCAACCGTAATGGCGCTTGGTGTATCACCATACATCAATGCATCAATTATAATTCAACTCCTCACAGTTGCAATTCCTGCACTTGAAAGACTTGCAAAGGAAGGCGTTGAAGGTAGAAGAAAGATTAACAAAATTACAAGATATGTTGGTATCATCCTTGCGTTTATTCAGGGTGCAGGCCTCTACGTAACACTTTATAACATGGGTGTAACAAGCGGCATGACAACAATCACTCAGACAAACGCACTCGGTTTCTTTACAATAGTTCTTACCTTTACAGCAGGTACAGCATTTATTGTATGGCTTGGTGAACTCATTACTGAAAAGGGACTTGGCAACGGTGTATCAATGATTATCTTTGCAGGTATCGTATCAAGTATTCCTTCAGAAATATACGGCGTATGCACAAAGTTCTTCGGTGACGGTGTTACAGTAAAGGACGTTGCAATAGTTGCAGCAATTGCAATACTCGCAGTTCTTGCAATCGTATTTGTAGTTCTCTTTAACACAGCTGAAAGAAGAATTCCTGTTCAGTACTCCAAGAGAGTAGATGGCAGAAAGATGTACGGCGGTCAGTCCACATACATTCCCTTAAAGGTTGCTATGGCGGGCGTACTTCCCATCATCTTCGCAATTTCCATTCTTTCTTTCCCTTCAACGATTATACAGCTTACAACAGGCCAGACAGAGGTTGCTAAAATCGCAATTAATCACCCCTGGCTTGCAAAGATTGTTGAGATATTCTCACCCGGAAACTGGGTATATTGCGTGATTTACTTCCTGTTAATCATTGCATTTACCTACTTCTATACTTCAATCAGCTTTAACCCCATCGAGATAGCTAACAACCTTAAGAAGAACGGC
>CAZWCO010000218.1:0-2566 GCA_964632665.1 uncultured Lachnospiraceae bacterium
TTTAATTTCCGTTTATTTCGTCTATCTAAAAAGACTCTCTAACAGCTCGAAATCATGCTGTCCCTTGAGGGACGTGGGTTCAAATTCCATCCACTCCTCCAACAAAAACCGTGAACTGTATGATGTGACCCCAAAAAGTCAGACTTTTTGGGGTCACATCAAAAGAACTGTCGTTTCCGGTAAAATGAAAACAAATCAATCCTTGAATAATCAGGCGACTCATGTATAATAATACTTTTGAGGTGATTTGACAATGGCAAAACAAGGAATGAAAAGAATAAACCGTACTCATACAAAGGAAAGAAACGAAGTTTTCCCTGTACCTGAAATTCAGGGAAAGGCGCGTAGCGGAAAGAAAGATGCAAACCCTATGATAGCAGGAGGGGATGAACACTACGGGAAAGTATATCATAGTAAACCCCACTCTAATGAAAGACCTATATCCTCTGTATATCCTGTAATTGATACAGATCTTGCAAGAGATAATATAGAAAATGACCTTTCGTCAGCAGATTTACAGGACCTATAAATAAGGCGGTGCTTTTGCCCCGCCTTATTTTGACGATACTGAGATAAGGAGGTTTATGTTGCAGACTTTTTAAGAAAATGGTAGTTTATTATTGATATTGACAATGGAAAAATTATGTCATAGGTGTTATAATAAACTTAGTAATGTATTAACCGGTAAATTAGAGGGAGAAGACGTATGAAATCCTATTACATAGACGATGTATCTTTAAAAAGAGAGAAGCTTTTAAAAAGCAGCGTTGCAAAAACAATTATAAGCAGTATCATTTCCGAGGCTGACGTTGCCATGACGGAAGATTGTAGAGCCTTAAAGATGAGCCAATATATGCTATACTTTGAAAATGGCAACAGGCGAAAATTTGAAGTAGAATACTTTGGCAGAAGAAGAAAAAGCACAAGTATAATGATGGCATATTGGCTTACGGAGGATGAAAAATACCTGAAACCACTTATTGACCATATATTTTATATATGCGATGAATATACATGGTGTCTGCCGGCCCATTGTGAAATCAACGAAATGTCTCCCGAGAGCGTTATAGAGCATGTGGACCTGTTCCAGTCAGAAACAGCTCGTTTTTTTGCAGAAACTGTCATGTGTGTGGGGGATAAGCTTCCCGCGTATGTTCTTGAAAGAATGAAATATGAAATTCGCCGCAGAATTCTTCCTTCATTTGAAAAAGGCGTGGTGTATTGGTGGGAAACCTGTAAAATGAACTGGGCAACAGTATGCGGTGCCGGATGTTCAATGGCACTTTTGTATTTCGGGGAAGAGAGTGAAATACAAAAGTATATGCCAAGGTTTGCCTGCTGTCTTGACAGCTATCTCGAGGGAATAGAGGATGACGGCTGCTGTCAGGAAGGGCTTGGCTACTGGGGTTACGGCTTCGGTCATTTTGTTATGCTGGCGCAAGCCTTAAAAATCTATACAGTGGGAAAGACAGATTATTTCAAAAATCCAAAGGTGAAAAACCTTGCCCTGTATCCCCAGAGGATACGAATGTCACAGTCCAATGCTGTGTTAATTTCCGATGCACGAGAAGGCTTTAGCTTTGAAATTGGTCTTGTATGCTTCCTGAAATCCATTTACAAGGAAGTGACTCTTCCTGACTTGAAGTACGGAACATGGCACGGAAATGTGGATTCTGTATGGGAGCTTTTGTGGTTTGACGAAAATTATGAGCCGGAAGAAATGCTTTGTGAAACACACTACTTTGAAAATACGCAGTGGTATGTAAGCCGACATGAAAAATACAGCTTTGCCGCAAAGGCAGGGCATAACGATGAACCTCATAACCACAACGATGTAGGCAGCTTCATGATAACGGTAGGGGATCAGGTGTTTGTTGCCGACCCGGGACGTGGCGAATACAGAAAAGAAACCTTTATGCCGGAAAAACGGTATACTTTTATTCAAAACAGCTCTGCAGGGCACAGTGTCCCTGTAATAAACGGAGAATATCAGCTTCCGGGAGCTGAGTATACATCAAAAAATGTTAAGGCTTCTGAAAATGAATTTGAGCTTGATATTGAGGGAGTGTACAAAGAAGGTCTTATAAACGGAATACACAGAAAATTTGTACTCCATGACAGCAAGGTCACACTTACAGATGTTTTTAAAAGCTCTCCTGAAACAAAAGAAATAACGGAGCGGATTATAAGCAAGATAAAGCCTGAACTTAAAGACGGAGAGGTGGATTTCGGGCTTGCACGCATACGCTATGACAGCACAAAATATACAGCCGAAATCAGCACAGACAGCTTTCTTGCGCCTAACTGTGTTGATACAGTAACCTTATACAAAACAGATTTTACTCTTAAGGATAATGAAGAGATATTTAAGATTGATTTTATAGTTTAATTAAAGGAGAAAAAACTATGTTGAAGAAAAAGATTTTAAGTTTAGTCCTTGCTTTATCAATGGTATCAGGACTTGGTATCACTACAGTAAAGGCACAGTCAACCGATGCAATCAGTAAAGTTCTTGTTGATACATCTGGCTATACAAAGTTTGCTGCATCATGGAACAGAGTAACAC
>CAZWCO010000219.1:0-2506 GCA_964632665.1 uncultured Lachnospiraceae bacterium
TCCTCCGTGCTCGATTTTGACACCGGTGGAAACTCGCAAAATTATTGCTCAGACAATTCTCCACCTAGCCATTTGCGGTTTTAAAGGGAAATATCCGCAAATGGCTTGTCAAAATTAATCCTCGCACTTTTTGCTTCGGATGTAAGTAGCTTTGATAGACTTTGCAAGTTTTGTTTTAGGTGTTTTAGGGGACGGTCTTTTTTGTCTTTTTTTGTCGACAACTTCTGTATTGACATTTATTTCTCCTTGTGTTATACTTAACCTGCGACATAAACTTAATATTTTCTGTAATTGGTATGTATTTTTTACTTTTGGTAAAAATGCATGCTCTATTTTCGCATACCGTTACAGGAAAGTGAAGTTTGTGTCGCAGCAATCGGAGCTATGCATTTTTCGTGCGTAGCTTTGGCTACGCACTTTTTTATTTGAAAATTCACGAGGTGTTAGTATGAGAGTAGGAATGCAAATTACAATTGATAAGCTTGGACGTATCGTTATACCCAAGGAATACAGAAAATTCTATCATATAGACAAGGAAGATAAAGTTTGTCTTATTGATACACCGGATGGATTGCTAATTACAAATCCAAAATACAAAATGGTAAAAATAGAGCAGGATGAGAATTAAAGCGTTAACCTTGCTTCGGATTTAAGTAGCTTTGATAGACTTTGCAAGTTTTGCGTGAATAAAAGGAAGTCGAAAAAAGTTCGACTTCCTTCTTTAAATTCTATTTAAATTATATATTCAGCCGTTGAGTGGTCTGTGCAAAAAGCATTAGCCTGTAGAACGTATGATTTTTAATGCAGAACAAACAAAACGAAGTAACAAGCAATAATTGCTTGTTACTCTGCCCGCCGGCGTACTATTGTACGCCAAGCGGTGAGTTTTGTTTGTAGTTTAATGGCGCCAAATAAAACAAAGTCGCAAAATTAATTTGCGACTTTGTTCTTTTATATTATTATAAGCTATTTATGCTATTAAACGTTCTGCGTAAAAATCATTAGTTCTCCTGCATTTTAGCAAAACATTCACTACAATACACCGGCTTGTCATTACGTGGCTGGAAAGGTACCTTGTCAACCTTGCCGCATGATGCACATGTAATTTCATACATTTCTCTTGCCTGTCTTATGCTATTCTTACGGGCAATACGACATTCCTTACATCTTGTCGGCTCGTTTTCAAAGCCTTTTTCTGCATAAAATTCCTGTTCACCTGCTGTAAAAACAAACTCAGCTCCGCAGTCTTTACAAACTAATGTTTTGTCTTCGTACATTGATTTTACCTCACTTTAAAAAAAATAATCTTGCCCCGGTCGGATTTGCACCGACAACAATTATTATTGCTTTACTCTCTTAAGCTACACGGGCATATAAACTTTGCATCCAATACCGTGTCAGCCTTTGCGATAATAATCATTTTGCTGGTCAAATTAGGGCAAGGTTTTTTTAAATTTTAAACATTCTGTATAAAAATCATTGGTATTAGTGTAGATTTAGTATATCATACCAATTTATTTTTGTCAATAAAATTTAACAAAAACATTGTGCTAATTGAAAATGATTAGTGCATTTTATACAAAGTCTGCCACGGTATTTGTGCAATTAAAATACTTACTTAACCTGAAGCCTTATTCTGTCTGCTACCATTGCAATAAACTCTGAATTGGTCGGCTTTCCTTTATAGGTCTGTATTGTGTACCCGAAAATTTCATTCATTGTTTCCTGATGACCTCTTGTCCATGCAACTTCAATAGAATGTCGTATTGCTCGCTCTACCCGGCTTGATGTGGTTCTGTACTGCTTTGCAATTTCAGGATAAAGCCGTTTTGTAATGTAGTTTAGCATATCCATATTTTCAACAACCATCATTATTGCCGTCCTTATATAATGGTATCCCTTTATATGTGCCGGCACGCCAAGGTCATGGATAATGTCTGTTACAATTGTTTCAAGGTCACCGTTATTTTTAATTGCGGCATTTTCCTTTTCTGCCGGCGCTTCTCCCGCAAGTGCTTTTATAACATCTGAAATTGCCTGAGGTGTTTGCGGCTTTAATAGAAAATGCTTCGCTCCCATATTAAGAACTGTTTCCATTGTCTTGTCATTTCCGCTAAGTGACATACATATTATTGTTGTTTTATTAAAATCTGTATTCTTTACTGCCGCTCTTTTTAAAAGTCCTACTCCGTCAAGCTTTGGCATAATAATATCAAGTATTACCACGTCAGGCTCAACTGCCTGAAACAATGTCCATGCTTCTTCTCCATCATATGCTTTATAGATTTTTGCCGCATAATTTTCTCCCGACAAAAAGTCTGCAAGCTTGTCCGTAAAGGTTTTGTTGTCATCTGCAATAAGAATATTAAGTTTCTTGGTCATAGTATCATTTCCTTTCTTTTTACCAATTATTACCAATTTGCACTTATATTACCATATATTTACAAGGGTGTCAAACATGACAGATTTTTCGCAAATCATGTAAAATTACTATTCTAAATTATAT